>DASWGX010000281.1:0-2230 GCA_036393455.1 Polyangiaceae bacterium | reverse complement strand
ACGACAGTACGTGTCAACGCCTGCCGGTGCGCCCGAGCGCGTTCCCTCGGAGAACGGATTGATCAGGACGTAGTTCACGGACGTGACCTCTGAACAACGGCACGCGTCCCCCGCCTATGGCTCGAGCGCGCCCCTTCCCTTCACGACGCGGTCGAGCTCGCACAGCGTCGAAAGGAGTCGCTCCATCTCGGCGAGCGGCCAGCTATTCGGGCCGTCGCTCAGGGCTTCGTCGGGGTTCGGGTGGGTCTCCATGAAGACGCCCGCGACGCCGACGGCGACGGCCGCGCGCGCGAGCACGGGGATCATTTCGCGCTGGCCGCCCGAGGAGGTGCCTTGTCCGCCGGGCTGTTGAACGGAGTGGGTGGCGTCGAAGACGACGGGGCAGCCGGTGCGTTTCATGACGGCGAGGGAGCGCATGTCGGAGACGAGGGTGTTGTAGCCGAAGCATACGCCGCGCTCGCACAGCATGATCTGGTCGTTGCCGGCGGCGCGCATTTTTTCGACGACGTTCGGCATGTCCCACGGCGCCATGAATTGGCCTTTCTTGACGTTGACGGGTTTGCCGGCGGCGGCGACGCGCTGCATGAAGTTGGTCTGGCGCACGAGGAAGGCCGGCGTCTGGAGGACGTCGACGACGGCGGCGACTTCGTCGATCGGGGTGTCTTCGTGCACGTCGGTCAAGACGGGCACGCCGATCTGGGCCTTGACGTCGGCGAGCGCGCGCAGGCCCGCTTCGATGCCGGGCCCGCGAAAGGAGTGGCCGGAGGTTCGATTCGCCTTGTCGAAGCTCGCCTTGAAGACGAAGGGAACGCCGAGGCGCGCCGTGAGCTCTTTGAGCGTTCCGGCGACTTCGAGCACGAGTCCGGCGCTTTCGACGACGCACGGGCCGGCAATCAAGAAAAGCGGCAGCTCGTTGTCGATGTCGTAGCTCGAGAGTTTCACGCTCGTCCTCCTGAGAACCCACCCGGGGCGGCCGGTGCTCGATCTCGGGCAACGCTAACACTGAAGCTCGCGTCGGCGCGAGCCTGGCCTCGGCTTGCGCCGAAAGGGATGCGCGCCGTTTTCGGCATCCCCGTCATGGGTTCCGCCGCCGCCAGAAACCGCCGTTTCAGCCTTGCTCGATCGTCCCGCTCGGCATGCACCCGCCGCACGGCTTGCATCGCGCGCCCGCGCCCACACAACACGCCCCGGCACGGGTCCAAGAACCGCTTCGCTCGCTGCGGGCGGCGCACGCCGTTGCAGGTACGTTCGGGTAGGTGCACGTAGGAAATTACGCGATTGAGAAAGGTTTACGCCGAGGGCCGCGCGGCGTTGACAAAACGCGCGGGAGTTCGCATCGATTCTGTGCCAGACTCTTGGGAAGTTACGCGAGCCGCGGAGGATTGAGAGTGCCACGATTCATAGCGACCCTGTTCACCCTGAGCATCTGCGCGTTTGCTGCACGCGTTTCCGCTGAAGGCGTTTCCAAGCGCGTTGCCCGCGCAGCCGATTCGAAAGCCAAGAGTCAGCCCAAGGAGGGCGATGCGGCGCTCGACAGGGACGCAAGCTTCATGCTCTTGCTGGAAAGCGCGGACACGAACGGAGACGCGAGAGTGAGCGGCGCGGAGTTCGAAGCGCTGGTGCAACACCACGTGCGGCTGCAAATCCGGGAGCGCTTTCTGCGCCTGGATCGCAACGGTGACGGCAGCGTTACGCGGGCCGAAGTGTCGAAGATGGACGCGGCGCGTTTCGCTCGTTTCGATCGGAACGGTGACGGCGGTTTCACGCTCTCGGAGCTTGCCCTGGTCATGAGCCACAAGGCGACCGAGCGCTGCCGCGTCGTGCTCGCGCGGCTGGACGCGGATCGGGACGGGGCGCTCAGCGCGGCCGACCGCGGGCAGGAGTTCCGCGTCGTGCGGCTCGAGGCGCAGACAGCGTCGCGCTAAGGGTTTCGCCCCGCGCCCCGCTGGGTTCGTTCAGGGTTTCTCCCGCTCGCGCGCCTTGTCCCTCTGCACCGCCTCGCGCAGGCGTTTCGGGTCGGGCTTCGAATCCGTGGCCCAGATGAAGCGCACGCCGAGCTGGCCAAAGTCGCCGCCGGCATAGCCGAGAGTGTCGGGGCTCACCAGCACGGGGATGAGCGACGCCTGGGCTTCGAGCTGGGCGCTCATCAAGACCGAGCCGAGCAGGCCGCCGCGGATCACGAACTCGTCGCGCCCGGGCAGGCCTATCACCTCGGCCGCGCCACCGACGC
>DASWGX010000280.1:0-3143 GCA_036393455.1 Polyangiaceae bacterium | reverse complement strand
CGCACAGCCGCTCGGCGCTCGGCGCTTACTACCGGCGCTTGTGCGCGCGGCTCGACAAGGCCAAAGCGATCCGCGCCACGGCGCATAAGCTCGCTCGCTTGATCTATGCGCTGTTGACTCGCGGTCACGCGTACGTCGATCACGGCCAGGATTACTACGAGGAACGCTACCGCGAACGCGTCATGTATCACCTGAAGAAAAAAGCTCACTCGATGGGCTTCGTGCTCACGCCCATGGAGACACCGGCATGAAGAACGCAACCCAAGCGATCAATTACTTAGTTCTTGTTTGTCGAGAGCGTGCCGGATAACCGCATCCGATTTCGCCGTCGCGCGGCCGACACCCCGCGACGACCAAACCCCAAGGGAATCAGACCCAGGGCCAGCAGACCGAGAGCCCCGGGCTCGTCTACCGACACGACGGGCGCGGGCGTGTAGTCGTACGTCAGCGTCAATCGGCCGCTCGCGCTCGGCGTGATCGCCACGGGGCCGCCGCTCACCGCCAGCGGACCACTGTAGATCAGCGAATTGAGCGAGGACTCGATCACGAACGGACCGACGCCGACGAAGTCCTGACGGCGACCCATCACGATCGGCGCCGTGTTGACGTATTCGACGAACGTACCGCCCCCCGTACCCGAGGAGTCGGCGAACACCTGCCCGGTCAGGTCCGATATCTCGTCGTAGGCGAAGTTCTGATCGATCAGGAACGTCCCATTGATTGGCAGTGACGCGCCTCCGGGGTGCCCGATAAGTACCTGAAAAAATGGATTCACGAGATGGCTCAGCGCCGTGTTCGGCCCGTCGAAGCCGAGGTCGAATCGAGCCAACACGGAGTAGCCGGCGGCGGTCGAGTAGGGCGGCGACAAGTTCTGGGGGGCCTGGCCTGTGATCGTGACCGCTGCGTGCACGTCGACCGCCACGCTGTCGAGCGTTCCGAGCGATGCGTCGAAGAAGTTGAGCTGAGAAGCGGTCGGCGCGCTCTGGTGGGGCAGCGGCACGCCTCCGATGTTGAAGTCGAACGTCTGAACGATTGGAACTGCTCCGACGGACGACGAAAACGCCAGAGCGGCGGTAGCAAGTGTCAACGGTAGCTTCATGTTTCGGCTCCTTTCGGGGCGGCGTGCGTGAGGGCGCCGCTTGATTCTTGTTGCTGCGACTATGAAACGCGCGGCTCCTGCCTTGCCATGACAGTTCGCTGACGATTGGTTGACGTTTCGCACCGAAACCGCGCAAGGTCGAGTTTCTTTACAGAATTTCGCTCCAGAGCAGAGCAGCGGACGGCTCGCTCGCTTCAGTCGCGCGAGCGTATCCGGTCGCGCAAGGCCTGGAACTGCGGCTGATCGAGCGCCGGAAACTCGGCCGGACCGGGGCCGAGCGTATGCAGCAACATGAAGCTCGAGCCGGGACCTAGGTTGTCGACGGCCTGCTCGAGCGCGAGCTGCGCCCGCTCCCTCTCGCCAACGATCAGGTAGCCGAATGCGCGCGTTGCGGCGTTGACCGCGGGACCGCCGCTCAACCTCGAGAACCGCTCGAACAGGCGCTCGGCATCCTGGTGGCGACCGAGCTCCCGATAGGCGCTGCCGATCGGAGCCAGGCTACCGACACGCGCGTCGCTCAGGTACGGCTCCAAATCCTTGAGCTGGCGATAGGCAGCCTCGTCATCGATGACGCCGGGCGCGAACCGTGCGCGGAAGAAGCGACGCCGAAACGAGATGGGCTCCAGCTCGACCGCCCGGGCGAACGCCGCGTAGGCGGCCGGACGGTCGCGGAGGCAGATCAAGCTGCGACCGAGCACCTCGTGCGCGAACGCGTTCTGGGGATCGAGCCGCAATGCGCGCGACACGTCGGCGCGCCCTTCAGGCTCGCCCGAGACACAGACCCGATACAGTCCGAACTGCGCCAGGAGCGTGGCATGGTTCGGATTCAGCTCGAGCGCCCGCTCGAAATGCGCGCGGGCTGCGCGCAGATTCCAAGAGTGCTTGGCGGCGATGCCCAGCGACCAATGCGCGAGCTCGTTCCGGGGGTCGAGCGCGAGCGCTCGCTCGACGTCCGCGTGCACGCGCCGGGCGCGTTCGGCGAGTGGGATTGCCGCCGCGTCCGCGGGGCTCACGTGCACATCGAGAGCGTAGGCATTGAACAGCGCCCTGAGCGCATAGGCGTAGGCGAATTCCGGGTCGAGCCTGATAGCCTGATCGAGAAACGCGAGCGACGCCCGCTCGTCCACGGGTACGGTCTCGCGCAGCCCTTGCTCCGCGCGCAGATAAAATGCCCACGCCTCGGAGGAATCGGTCGGCGCATCATCGAAGCTCAGTGCGCGCTCGAGCCCCAGCTCCCGCGTCAGCACACCGGCTAGATCGGCGGTCATCGCCCTCAGCACAGTGACCGGATCGCTCATGTCGGCCGGGTAGTCGCCGGACCAGAGCTGCCTGCCGTTCTCGCCGTGGACGAGCTCGACGATCACGTGCTGGGTTCCACCGAGCGCGTGGATGCCGCCCTTCAGCACCAGCTCGACATCGAGCGCCTCCGCCAGCGCGAGCGCCGACTGGTCACCTGCGCCATGGCGCGTCACGGACGCACGCGCGATTACGTTGAGCTCATCGCGGCGGCCGAGCTGATGCAACAGAGCGGCGTGGATGGCGTTCGCAAAGGCCTCGCCGTCCAGGTCGGAGCGCGGAAGCTCCAACGGCAGCACGGCGATCGAGTTCGGCAGCCGTTCCGCGCCGGCGAACGCGCTCGAGCTCGATGGCGGCGTCACGGTGTCGCCGAAGACCGGGGCAAGACTCGAGAGGACGCGTGGGACCAAGATAGCCCCTGCGAGCACCGCGAGCGCGGCGGCACCGGCCGCGGCCGCGCGGCCAGCGCGCAACCCGGGGCGGGATGCCCGCTTCCCGGCTGCGGTGTCGGCCGCGGGGCGCTCATCCCTCGGCACGAGCCGCGCTGCCGGAACCAGCCGATAACCGTGCCCGCGAAGTGACTCGATGTAGCGTGGCGAAGCCGCGCTATCGCCGAGGGCATGCCTCAACCTGCCGATGGATTGCGCGAGCGTTTCAGGCGTCACGACTCGACGCGGACCCCAGGCCCGCTGAGCGAGCTCGGCGTGAGGAACCACGGCCGGCGCACACTCGACGAGCGTACGCAACA
>DASWGX010000279.1:0-1791 GCA_036393455.1 Polyangiaceae bacterium | reverse complement strand
CTGGGCGATTCGTTGGCAGCGCTCGAGCGACCGGCTCGCCAGGAGAATTTCGGAGAACGTTTCCGCTAGCTGGGCCGCTTTGTGCGCGACCACGCCTCCGACGCCGCCGGCGCCGACAATCATCAGTTTGCTCATGAGCAGGCCTTCCCCCTGGTAGTCAGTGCGGCCGGCCGAGTAAAGCTCGATCCGGAAGGAACGAGCCGCGCGGGACCGAGGCAGCCGTTCTCGGCGCGGTGCGGACGCCTCTGTGCGGAGGGGTCTGTGCGAGCGCCACCGCCCCCCGCGTGACGGAGGCGTTACGGGGCTCTGCGGGCGGCGAGCAGCGTCAAATCCACAAATTGAAGCGGTCGGGCTACACGGCTCGATTCAGGCGTCACGAAATTGTCTAAGCTTGCCGAGACGGATGACTTCGCCTCAGCACCTGCTCGCGCTGGCTGCGACGAGAAACGAGGAACGGGCTCACTTCGAGGCCCTGGCCGAAGGGACGGGTCTCGAGCTCGCGATCTTCGACACGGTGAACGCCGCGCTCGGGTGGCTCGCAACCCATGCCCCGCGCTGCGTCGTGTTCGACGCCCGGCTGCCGCGAGCCGATCGTGTCTGCGAACGGATCAGGATGCACCGGGAGTGGCTGGGCGTGCCGCTCGTCGCGATGACCTCCGAGTTCGCCGACGAGCAGGTCGCCAAACTGTACGCGGAAGGAGCGGACGACGTCGTGCCCTGGGGCGCATGGAACGGTATCGTCGCGCGGCTCAAGAACCTGCCGCGGCTGAGCGCGGCGGCGGACGACTCCGAGCGCCCGCTCGCGATCGTCGCCGAGCCGGAGCGCTCACGTTGCGATCTGGTCGCGCGAGCACTCGCCGTCGCAGGCTACGAGGTCAAGACCGCGCTGGAAGCCCGGGCTTTCGCCTTCTACCTGCGCCAGTTTCAACCACACCTGGTCGTCGCGAGCTCCGCCCTCGCCGATCCCGAGTCCGTGTTCGAGGACGCGCCCGAGCGGCGCCTTCGAACGACCTGGGCCGTCACCGCTCCGGCCGCCGACGTGGATCGGCTTCGCGAAGCGTTCGTCGCCCACGACCGCCTCGTCGTCGTCGACCAGGCCGCGCCACCCGCGGACGTGCTGTTCTTGTCCAACGAGATCGCCCATGCGAGCGCGCAGTCGAGGCGTGAGACGGCACGACGCATCTATGGAGCGGTCGCGCGCTTTCGGCCGGTCGGCTCCGACGACGACGACACGGGCTTTACTTACAACGTGAGCGAGAACGGGCTCTACCTGCGCACGCTCGCGCCCCCGGGCGCACCCGTCGTGTGGGTCGACATCCGCCCACCCGGCAGCCGCAACACGGTGCGGCTCGAGGGTCGCGTCACGTGGCAGCGCACACCCGGCAGCACGAACGTCGTTCCGGCGCCCTACGGTTTCGCGGTGGAGCTCAACGCCGGGCTCGGTTTGAGCCACGAGCTCTGGCGCGCCGGTTGTCGCGAGCTCGCGGTGCGGCACCGGCACGCGGGGTCGGCGAGCGCGCGCGAAGCGCCGAGCGTGCCGCGGCCACAGCCGAGACCGGCCGCGCCTGCGCAGGGCGGCGTAATCGATCTCGCCTCCAATCGACTCCCGGATCCGTTGCCGGCGTCGCTCCGAATGGACGAAGTGGACGCTGCCTTCGATCACCTGGAGCTGCCGGAGAACGCCGGCGACGAGACTCGCGGCGCGGGCGGTACCGACGAGCGCGGCGCGCCGGCGCGCGGCTCCGTTGCTCCGGAGCGCGACAGCGAGATCGAGCGGTTGGATTCTCTGGA
>DASWGX010000278.1:0-4485 GCA_036393455.1 Polyangiaceae bacterium | reverse complement strand
CGACCGCCGTGCTCGAAGCCGAACGGCGCCGTCTCGAGAACTTCAGCCTGCTCGTTTCACACGTGCTCGTGCCGCCGGCGCTCTGTGCCATCCTCGCTTCTCCCGAAAACCCGGTGCACGGCTTTCTGGCCGCCGGCCACGTTTGCGCGGTGATGGGCACGGCCGAGTACGAGCCCATCGCCGAGCGCTATCGGGTTCCCATCGTCGTGACCGGCTTCGAACCGCTCGACCTGCTCCAGGGCGTTCTCATGTGCGTCGCGCAGCTCGAACGCGGAGAGGCGCGGGTCGAAAATCAGTATGCCCGCGCCGTCACGGCGCAAGGCAACCCCGCTGCTCGTCGCAGCATCGAGCGCGTATTTCGCGTGGTTCGGCGCGAGTGGCGCGGCATCGCCGAGATTCCCGACAGCGGCCTCGCGCTCGCCGAGCGCTACGCCGACTACGACGCCGAGCGGCGCTTTCGCGTCACCCTGCCGAAAGCTGCACCCGCGAGCGAATGCATCGGCGGCAAAGTACTGCTCGGTCTGGCAAAGCCCGGCGAATGTCCCGCCTTCGGCGTGCGCTGCACGCCGGAAAATCCGCTCGGAGCTCCGATGGTGTCTTCCGAGGGCGCTTGTGCCGCGTATTTTCGCTACCGCGGGGTCGCGTCGTGAGCGAGCCCGACGCTCCGGGCGGCGCCTGTCCGCTGCCGCTCCGGCACGACCACATCGAGCTGGCACACGGCGGCGGCGGGCGGTTGACGCGCGACCTCGTCGAAAGGCTGTTCTTGCCGGCGTTCGACGCCGTCGCGCCGCGCGATCTGCACGACAGCGCTTGCTTTCGCGCGGGGGATTCCGAGCTCGCCTTCACGACGGACAGCTACGTCGTGTCGCCGCTGTTCTTTCCCGGCGGCGACATCGGCACCCTAGCCGTGTACGGCACCGTGAACGATCTGGCCATGGCCGGCGCGGAACCGTTCCGACTTTCCGCCGGCTTCATCCTCGAGGAAGGGCTCGCGGTGGCGATGCTCGAGCGCGTCGTTCACTCGATGGCGGCCGCGGCGCGCGCCGCCGACGTGAAGATCGTCGCCGGCGACACGAAGGTGGTCGAGCGTGGTCGCTGCGACGGTCTTTACGTCAACACCGCCGGTATCGGCCTCTGCCGCGCGCGGCTCGCTCCGGGCGCAATCGAAGTCGGCGACGCCATCCTCCTCAGCGGCGACCTCGGCCGGCACGGCGTCGCGGTGCTCGCCCAGCGTGAAGGGCTCGAGTTCGAAACGACGATCGAGAGCGATTGCGCCAATCTGGCGCCGCTCGTACGCGAGCTCTTGCGGGCCGGCGTGAGCCTGCATTGCGCGCGGGACCTGACGCGCGGGGGCTTTGCCACGGCCCTCGGCGAGCTCAGTCTGGCGACGGGACTGGATTTCGAGCTCGACGAGGCGACGATCCCCGTCCATGCGGCGGTGCAAGCCGCCTGCGAGCTCCTGGGCCTCGATCCGCTCTACGTCGCGAACGAGGGGCGCTTCGTGGCCTTCGTTCCCGAACGCGACGTGATGGCAGCCCTCGACGTGCTTCGCCGGCACTCGCCGGCGGAAGCCGCCAGCGTCGTGGGACGCGTCGTTCGATCGCGGGGAGCGCGCGGCCAGGTGAGTCTACGGAGCCGTATCGGAGGCATCCGACTCGTCGACCTGCTGTCGGGCGAGCAGCTGCCCCGCATTTGCTGAAAGCGGGTCTCATCGGCACGCAAAGCTTGCGCCACGTCGCGCGCGGTGTGCATTCAGTGCGGCCTGCGCGGCGGCCACCGCCGAGCGGCTCCGCAAGAACCTTGGGCGGGTCGCTGGCGGCATGCCCCATGCACGGCGGCGAGCGTCGATGACCACCGCGATACTCGACGCCAACGAGGCGGTCGCCTCCGTGGCGTACCGCCTCAACGAAGTTCTGGCCATCTACCCCATCACGCCGGCATCTCCGATGGGCGAGTGGTGCGACGAGTGGGCGGTGCGCGGCCGAAAGAACCTTTGGGGACAGGTGCCCATCATCGCCGAGATGCAGTCCGAAGGCGGCGCGATCGGAGCGATCCACGGCGCGCTCACCGCCGGCGCGCTCGGGACGACCTTCACGGCGTCGCAGGGCTTGCTCTTGATGATTCCGAACTTGTACAAGATAGCCGGGGAGCTCACGCCCTTCGTCTTGCACGTGGCGGCGCGCACGGTCGCGACGCACGCGCTCAGCATCTTCTGCGATCACTCGGACGTCATGGCCTGCCGCCAGACCGGCTTCGCCCTGCTCGCGTCGGGCACGGTGCAAGAGGCGCAGGATTTCGCGGCCATCGCCGAGGCGGCGACGCTCGGCTCGCGCGTGCCCTTCCTGCACTTCTTCGACGGGTTTCGCACCTCGCACGAAATCACCGACGTTGCTCCGCTGCCGGACGACGTGCTCCGCGAGCTCGCCGAGCCGCGGCTGATCGAAGCACACCGCGAGCGTGGTCTCGGCCCGGATCATCCGAGCATCCGCGGTACGGCGCAGAACCCGGACGTCTTCTTCCAGGCGCGCGAGGCGCAAAATCCTTGCTACGAAGCGTGCCCCGGCGTCGTGTCCCGCGTGATGCAGCGCTTCTTCGAGCTCACGGGGCGGCGCTACGCTCCCCTCGTCTACACGGGGCACCCCGAGGCGCGCCACGTCATCGTCGCGATGGGCTCGGGCGCCGTGTGCGCCGAGCAGACGGCACGCTACCTCGCCGCGCGCGGCGAGCGGGTCGGCGTGGTTCGGGTCGCGCTGTACCGGCCCTTCGCGAGCGCGGATTTCGTTCTGACCCTGCCGAAAACGGTCGAAGGCGTCGCCGTGCTCGATCGCACCAAGGAGCCGGGTGCCGTCGGAGAGCCGCTGTACCTCGACGTCGTGGCCGCGCTCGTGGAGCAGGGGCGTGCGCCTCTGCCGCGAATCGTCGGCGGCCGCTACGGCTTGTCATCGAAGGAATTCACGCCCTCGATGGTCCGCGCCGTGTTCGAAGAGCTCGCGCGCCCCGAGCCCAAGCGGCACTTCTCGGTAGGCATCGTCGACGACGTCGGTGGCCAGTCGCTGCCGCTCGGTCCCAGCCTGGAGATTCTTCCGGACGGCACGTATCAGGCCATGTTCTACGGCCTCGGCTCCGACGGAACGGTGGGCGCCAACAAGAACTCCATCAAGATCATCGGCGAGGTAACGGGGCAGCACGTGCAGGCCTACTTCGTCTACGACTCGAAGAAGGCGGGGGCGGTGACCGTGTCTCACCTGCGCTTCGGCGCGGAGCCGATCCACGCTCCGTACTTGATCGGGAACGCCGACTTCGTCGGATGCCATCAGTTCGATTTCGTGGAGCGCATCGACGTCCTCGAGCGAGCGCGCCACGGCGCCGTCTTCTTGTTGAACAGTCCTTTTCCCGCGCAAGACGTGTGGGAGCACCTGCCGCTCGAGCTCCAGCGCCGCATCCGCGAGCTTTCCGTGCGGCTCTTCGTCATCGACGCCTACCGCGTCGCGCGCGAAGCCGGGCTGGGGCGTCGCATCAACACCGTGATGCAGACCTGCTTCTTCGCCATCTCCGGCGTGGTGCCGGAACAGGCCGCGCCCGCGGAGATCAAGCGTGCCATCGAGAGCTCGTACGGCAAGAAGGGCGGCGAGATCGTGCGACGCAATCTCGATGCCGTCGATCGCACGCTCGAATTTCTCCAGGAGGTGCCGGTGCCGGACCACGAGCGCGGCGCGCCGCGGCCCCCGCCGGTCTCGGCGGCCGCGCCGGAGTTCGTGCAGCGAGTGACGGCAGCGATGATCGCGGGTAAGGGCGACCTGCTTCCGGTCAGCGCTTTCGCGCCGGACGGCACGTGGCCCACCGGAACCGCACAATGGGAAAAGCGGAATCTTGCGACCGAGATCCCCGTCTGGGATCAGGGAGTATGCATTCAGTGCAACAAGTGTGCGCTCTTCTGCCCGCACGCGGCCATCCGCGCCAAAGTTTACGATCCGGCGGAGCTCGACCGCGCGCCCGCCGGTTTTCAGTCGATGACCTGGAAGGCCGCCGACTTTCGCGGCAAGGCCTACACGATTCAGGTCGCGCCGGAGGATTGCACCGGTTGCCAACTCTGCGTCGAAGTGTGTCCCGGCCGCGACAAGGCGAACCCGCGCCACAAGGCGCTGCGCATGGAACCCGCGCGCGAGCGCCGGGACGCCGAGCGCGAGCGCTACGCGTTTTTCCTTTCACTACCGGACCCGGAGCGAGAAAAGGTTCACCTCGACGTCAAGGGCTCGCAGCTCCTGCGCCCGCTCTTCGAGTACTCGGGCGCGTGCCCCGGTTGCGGCGAGACGCCGTACATCAAGCTGCTCACGCAACTGTTCGGCGATCGCATGCTGGTTGCCAACGCCACCGGTTGCTCGTCCATCTACGGCGGCAATCTGCCGACCACGCCGTACACGACGGACGAAAACGGCCGCGGTCCGTCCTGGTCGAACTCGCTGTTCGAGGACAACGCCGAGTTCG
>DASWGX010000277.1:0-13427 GCA_036393455.1 Polyangiaceae bacterium | reverse complement strand
GGCTTCATCGGCAGTCACCTGGTCGAAGCGTTGCTGAAGCGGGGGCACGTGACGGTCTTCGACAATCTATCGGTCGGGAAGCGTGCGTTCATCGAAGCAGCTCTCGTCTCGGGCCGCTGCGAGCTCGTGGTGGGCGAGCTCTTGGAGCTCGATGCGCTGACCGCCGCGATGCATGGCCATTCCGTGGTGTTTCATCTCGCCGCCAATCCGGAAGCGAGGTGGGGGCTCGAAAACCCGCGGCTCGATCTCGAGCAAGGCACGATCGCGACGTGGAACGTGCTCGAAGCCATGCGCAGGGCCGGCGCCGCACATCTGGTTTTCTCGTCTTCGGGCAGCGTGTACGGGAGGATGGAGGACGTACGCGCGGAGGGTGACCTCGGAAGCCTGCCGATTTCACTCTACGGCGCGTCCAAGCTGGCGAGCGAAGCGATGATCGCCGCCTGGGTTGAATGCTTCGGCATCCAGGCCTGGGTCTTGCGCTTCGGAAACGTCGTGGGACCGCGCGGCACTCACGGCGCCGCGCTCGACTTCATGAACAAGTTGAAAAAGGACGGACGGAAGCTCGAGGTGCTCGGCGACGGCGAACAACGAAAACCCTACGTGCACGTGAGCGACTGTGTCGACGGCATCTTGTTTTCGCTCGATAACGCCCGCGAGCCGCTCAACGTCTTGAACTTGGCGCCCGGCGACGCCACGAAAGTCAGCCGCATCGCCGAGCTCTGTGTGCGCGCGTCGCCGTTCCCCGGTGCCGAGATTCGCTACACCGGAGGCGCGCAGGGCTGGCGCGGCGACGTGCCGCGTTCGCGCCTGGATCCCGGCAAGCTCCTCCGGCTCGGCTGGCGCACGCGAATGACCAGCGACGAAGCGGTAGCGCGCGCGGTCGGAGAGCTTGCCCGACAAGTCTTCGCGCTCGAAGGAGCTTGAGCGTGCAGGCCGTCGTTCTGGCGGGCGGACTCGCGACGCGGCTCGGCGCGCGAACGCGCGAGCTGCCCAAGAGTTTGCTCGAGGTCGCAGGGCGTCCTTTCGTAGCCTGGCAGCTGGAGCGTCTGCAAGCTTCGGGCTTCGCCGAAGTCGTGCTGTGCGTCGGACACCTCGGTAAGCAGATCGAGGCGTTCGTGGGCGATGGCCGTCGCTTCGCGCTCGAAGTACGCTACAGCTACGACGGTCCGCGCTTGCTCGGAACCGCCGGCGCCCTGAAAAAGGCGCTCCCGCTGTTGTCCGAGCACTTTCTCGTCACCTACGGCGACAGCTACTTGCCGTTCGACTACGCGGCGCCGCTGCGCGACCTCGAAGCCCATTCCAACGCGCTCGGAACGCTCTCCGTGTTTCGAAATCGCGGCCAGTGGGACGCGAGCAACGCGCGTGTGACAAAAGAGTGGGTCGTCGCCTACGACAAACACGCGACGCCGAACGATTTCGAGCACATCGACTACGGCGCGACGGCGCTGCGGCGGACGGCGCTCCACTCGGTGCCGGCGGCAAAGGCGTCGGGGTTCGACGAGCTCTTGCACGAATTGGCGAAAGCCCGGAAACTGCGCGCTTTCCAGGCTGTACGGCGCTTCTACGAAATCGGTTCGGAAGGCGGCTTGGCGGAGCTCGCTGCCTATCTGACACGGAAGCCGAGCTAGCAGTCATACTTGCAGCCCGGCAAAACCCCGGGCATGAAGGCCGAAAGTCCCATCTCACCTCTCCAACTGCCATGATTGTCTCCCGGGCACCGTTTCGCATCTCGCTTGGCGGAGGCGGGACGGACCTGCCGAGCTACTATCAGCGTTTCGGCGGCTTCGTCGTCAGCGGCGCCATCGATCAGTACGTTTACGTGACGGCGAACAAGCGGTTTCACGACGACATTCGCCTGGCCTATTCGGAAACCGAGATCGTTCCGAACGTCAACTCGATCCGGCATCGCATCTTCCGCGAAGCGCTGAAAATGATGAAGATCGAGCGCGCCATCGAGCTCACGAGCGTTGCCGACCTGCCTTCCAACTGCGGGCTCGGTTCCTCGAGCAGCTTTACCGTGGCTCTGCTCAACGCGCTCCACACTTACAATCGCGACTTCGTCTCCTCGCTGCGCTTGGCCGAGGAAGCGTGCGAGCTCGAAATCACGCGTCTCGGCGATCCTATCGGGAAGCAGGATCAGTACATCGCGGCGTTCGGCAACGTCACGGCCATTCGCATCGCCACCGACGGCAGCGTCGCGGTGGAACCCGTGCCGGTCAAGAGTGAAGTGCTGGACGAGCTCCAGAACAATTTGCTCGTCATGTATTCCGGCATCGAGCGTCCCGCCAAGGTCGTGCTGAGCGAGCAGGGTGAGCGTGTGCGCGCCGATGACAAGGCGACGATCGCGGGCATGCACCGCATCAAAGAAATCGGGCACGAAGTCTACAAGCTCTTGGTGCACGGCAACACCGACTACTACGGCGAGCTCCTGCACGAGCACTGGCTCAGCAAACGCCAGCTGGCGAGCCGCATGACGGAACCGCGCATCGACGAGCACTACGAGGCAGCGCGCAGGGCCGGCGCCATCGGGGGCAAGTTGATCGGCGCCGGAGGCGGCGGTTTCTTCCTGCTCTACGCGCGACCTGCGGACAAGCGCCGCGTCTGGGAAGCGATGAGCGCGCGCGGCTTACGCCCGCTGCGCTTTCGCTTCGATCTCGACGGCGCGCGCATCGTCGCGAACCTGCACCGAGCCTGACGGCTCACCGCGTGCCTTCGGCGCGCGCCCTCGCTTCGTCCAGTGCGCGGCGCGGCCTTTTGCGCGCCGGCGTATGCCTCGGCGCTCGAGCGGCGCGCGGCTCGTCGCGGCGGGTGTAGAGCGCGAAGTCGTCGATGATGCGGACGAGCTCGTAGTCCCGTTCGAGCAACCGTGCCATCTTCGGGTAGTCGTCCAGCGCCGTTCGCG
Organism: Polyangiaceae bacterium; assembly: GCA_036393455.1. Taxonomy (GTDB): domain Bacteria; phylum Myxococcota_A; class Polyangia; order Polyangiales; family Polyangiaceae; genus DASWGX01. The sequence continues at coordinate 10,525 of DASWGX010000277.1, read as the reverse complement.
AATCGTCGTACGACCCGGTAACGGCGGGGAACACGTCGTTCCGCTGCACGACGATTGCCCCCGGCGGGCGGGCCTCGAGATCGCGCTCGAGCAGCGCCCGCGCCGCGTCACGCCCCCACAAGGCCCGCTGCGGAACGTTGTAAATGAAGCGCGACGCCGAGCGCAGCTCCGTCAGCCAGTAAATGGTCGGTTCGAAGCCCCACACGTACAGGAAATCATCGGGAGCGAGTCTCTCGTCGAGCTCGCGCGCAACGCGCCGATCTGCATTCAGACTGTAGTCCGAGACATAGTAGAGCTCTTGTTCCAGAAGCTCGGTCGAGCGATAAGGCCCGAGGCCGAGCACGTGCCCTGTGCGGGCCAGGCTGCGTTGCCAGAACGTTTGCGGCAGATCACGGACCGGGTCGCGCATGCTCGCGGCCACGATCAGAAACAGGGCGAAGGCAGCGGTGCCGCCGGCTCCGGCGGACAGACAACGGCGCCACAGCTTGTAGAGGCCGAGCCCCGCAACGAATGCCAGGAGCGGAATGGTGGCGCCGTAGTGATAGGCGAAGAACTTCCCCTGCATGGCGATGCCCGCGAGGTGCAGCGACACGAAGCCCAAGACCAGGAAGACGCCCTCTCGCTCGCGGCCGAACAACGGGCGGATCACGATGGCTGCGATGAACCCGAACGCGAGGAGCGCGGAGAGGCGGAAGAACGCTTCCTCCAGCGCGTAGTAGAACATCGTCGGCGCGCTTCGCCCCTGCCAGGAAAGCGCCGTGTAGCCGGGCACGAACTCACCGAGCGTCCACGTGAGCTCGGACCAGCCGCCCGCGAGCCAGAACCAAGCAGCGCAGGCGAGCACGGGAACAGCCGCTCCCATGGCGAGGCACAGGGCGGGCTCGAGCACGGCGCGCGGGCCGCCACGCGCGCCGTGGCGCCTGGCGAGATAAGCCGCCGAAACGACGAGACCGCCGCCGAGCGGGGGCTTGAAGAGGAACGCCGCTCCCCACACCACGCCGAGCGCACCCCAGCGCAAGAAGCGGCGAGATCGCGGCACTTCGGCGATGGTGAGCACGAGGCCGAGCACCGTGAGAAAGCCGCCGAAGCTTTCGGGCTGCCCGGTGTGCCAGAACTCGAGCTCCGCGTGCACTAGCGCCGCGAGAGCGCCTCCCAAGAGACCGGCGTGGCGCGAGCCGAAAAGCTGCTTGCCGAGAAATACAATCCCCGCGACCATCCCGAGCATACCGACGACCTCGAGCAGCCTCGGCGCCAGCATGCTCTTGCCGAACAACGCCTGCGCCAATGCGTAGACGAGGAAAATGCCGGGAGGCTTGAAGTCCCAGACGTCGCGGTACGGCAACCCGCCGTCCAGAATCTTGTCCGCGACGACCGCGTAGATCCCCTGATCGCGCCCGAACGAGAACAAGAGCACTTGCAGGCAGCTGAACGCCACCGTCGCGTAGGCGAGCCACGCCAGCCAGTAGTCCGAGTCGCGGACGCCCAACCTGAGCAGGACTTGGGCGGCCGGCGGCGGGACGGATGCGCTCGGCATGCCCGACGCTACCCAATAGCGAAGGCAAGCGCACTGGACGCCGGGCCCGTCTCAGCAGGGGACCCGAAGAGCGCCCGGTGTCCCAGAATGGGATGACTTGCTCGGAAGCGCTCCCCAATCCCTTGCAGTATTCCCGTGAAGTTGCAGTGGCACGGCTGTTGCTGTGGATCGACTCCAATGGAATTCGACCGCAGGCATCCCGGACCGCACAGCGGCCCGACTCTTCCCTCCGAAAGCGTCGACCGTACCCACTTCGAGAGCCTGCTGCGCTCGCGCAGGTTCGCGGACGCCCTTCAGGCGCTCTACGACGTGAGGCGCCCTGACGTCGAGGATCCCGTGCTCGCGCGATCGATCGCGCTGTTGGAAGCGAAGATGGTCGGCGTCTACGAAAAGGAGCTCGGGAACCTGGCGCTTTCCCCGAGGCCACTCCTCGAGCGCAAGGCGTGGAGCGAGCTCGAGCTCGGCGAGATCGAACGCCGGTTGCTCGAGCAGCTCGCATCGGGACTGAGCTACCGGGAGGTGCTGCATCGGTCGCCTCTCGACGAGCACGCGACGCTCCGCGCATTCGTCTCTTTCGTGCAGCGCGGGCTGCTGGAGCGGCCTGCCTCGATCCTGCAGCTCCACTCGGAGGTGAGCGACACGAGTGCCTACATCGAAAGGGCGCGGGCCCTCGAAGGGTACGTCGGCGCCGGGGTCGTCGACACGGTGCAGAAGAAGCTGCTCGATGGCGACGGTCTCGATCCGGCACGCCTCGAGGGGCTGGCGGTTTCCTGTTCCGACCTCGTCCGCGCCGCCCTGCGGGCCAACGCGACATCCGAGAGTCCCGCCAGCTTCGACGAGCTCACATTATGCCTCGGGAGCGAGGTTCAGCTGATCCGACCGGTCAGCGAAGCTTCGAAGCAGGTGATTTTCCTAGTGCTCCGCCGCGCCTCGGCGAACGTCGCCTTCGCCCGGCTACAGATGCGAAAGTGGGTCGGCGCATCGAGCTCCTGGTCGAGCCCCGCGCCGTCCCGGGCTTCGTCGGGCAGCATGCCGTGCGCAGGACCTTACACCGACGTCATGGTCGTCGCGAGCGCTTGAGCGAACGCTCGGTGGCGGCCGTTCGACGACGAGCGCCCGATTGACTCCGCAGACCGGACTCGTGATAGAGTCGCCCGCCATGAAGGTTGTGGTCGATTTCGATCTCTGCGCCAGTAACGCGCGTTGCATGAACGCCTGTCCGGAAGTCTTCGAGGTCCGCGACGACGGTTTTCTCTACATCCTGAACGAGAACCCGCCGGAATCGCTGCGCGACAAGGTCGAACGGGCCGCTGCCGACTGCCCGACGAACGCGATCACGATCGAAGGCTGAACGGGGCGCGGGGGTTCAGCGGGCCGCGAACGGTCCGCCGCCCGTCGCGGCGCTCGCGCTCGGAGCCGTTTCGCTCTGCTTCAGGCAGCGTACCTGGCTCTGATGAAGCGCCAGGAATGCCTTGTGGAGCTGAGCCCAGAAGTACGCGACGCGCTGTCGCGCGTACAATTGATAATCCTGGACGATCTTGGGCTGGTGCTTTTCAATCGCCTCCGCGAGGCACTTCTTGCCGGCCTCCGCCTCCGCGCGAGCCAGCAGCGACTGCCTTTCTTCCAGTGCGCCGAGGCTCTTTTGCAGTAGCCGCCGGTTGTGGCGGGTCACGCCGAGATTGGTCAGTTCGCCAGCAAGGCACGTGGACTCCGGCTCGTGGCAGCTGACCGCGGCATTCGAGGCGGCGCGGTAAAGGCTTACGCCGGCCTCGGCGTCGTACTCGCCGTCGGGCTTCCCGAGCTCGTCTCGGAGGGCGCGCGTCTGGTCCTCGACCTCGGCGAGGCAGCGTTCGCTTTCGGATTCGTTGCGACACACTTCTTCCGTGCCCGGCAGCAAGGTCGAACGCATGTACTTGATTTTCTCTTTGGCAAACTCGACGCTCGCCCGCAGAGCAACGCCTTCGTCGGAAGCGCCGATCACGCTCAGCCGTCGTTCGACGCGTTCGCGACTCGCCGCCTCCGCCGCCGCGCGTTCGAGGCCGGCGGTGCACGCCGTGAGGCGCTCGAAGCACCAGCTCTCGAAACCATAGTAGTCAGCGGCGACTTCGAGCTCGCCGAACGCCGCAAGCTCCTTCGCGGCGCAGCGCACCTCCCGTTCCGAGTCGGCCTCGGCCTTGCACTGGGAGGTCGAATGCGCGCCGAGGAGCTCCGCGCGCCGGTCGATGAGCTGCATCTGGCATTCGCCGTCGCTGAGCTCGCACTGCCTGCGGTACTCGAGCTCGCTCTTCTCGAATTGGTCTTCCAGAGCGTCGCGCCGCTCGAGCAAGCCCGCTAGTTCCTTCTCGGCGCGCGCGTCCTGCGGCGGAGCGGCCGTTGTCGCCGCGCACGCCGCGAGCGCGAAGCCTGCCAGATTGACCAAGAGCGTCCCCGAACGAAACAACGAAGCCATCCTCCTTTGTACGGCGGTGGCGGCCGGCGCTTCACCCCGGTGAAGCCCGCGAAAACGAGCACGGGGACGCACCGGTCGGTACAGGGTCGCACACCAATCGACCCAACACGGAGTTCGGCGCGAGTCCATCGAGGGCGTCTTGACGGCTGCCTCCGACCGCACTCAAGCTCGCGAACGTGGCAATCCGCAGCACCGCGGTCGCGAAGGCCGGGCCGGTAGGCCCGTACCCGGCGCGCGAACGGCGCGCGGAGCAGTCTCGACGAGGGAGGCGATGAACGAAACGACGCCGGACGCTGCGACCCAGGGGAAGACCGTTTTCGTCAGCTACAGCCGCGAGGACAAGCCGTTCCTGGAAGAACTGCTGAAGTACCTCAAGACTCCGACCAACAGCACGCGCGTGGAATCCTGGTCGGACGAGATGATTCGCGCCGGAACCAATTGGCGCCACGAAATCGAGCTCGCGATTGCCAACGCGGAAGCGGCGGTGCTCCTGATAAGTCAGGACTTCCTCGCCTCGGAATTCATCTCGAACGTGGAGCTCGAATCGATTCTGGAGGCGCACCGCCGGCGCGGATTGCGCCTGTTTCTGGTGCCGATCGGACCCTCGCGCTGGAAGGACACCGAGCTCCAGAAGTTCCAATGGACCTACGAGCCGGAACGGCCGCTCCGCTATTTGAACGCGGCGGAGCGCGAGCACGCCTGGGTGCTCATCAGCGAGACGATCGAACGAGGGCTCTCGACCGATCCGCCCCCGCCGGAATCGCTGCCACCCGTCAGCCTGGCCAATTTGCAGCGGCGCGCCGACGACCGCACCGGCCTCAAGGCGATTCTGCCGCCCCAGTACGAGATCGTGGGGCAGGCGGGCGAGGGCGAGTTCTCGGTGGTATTCCAGGCTCACGACAGGTTGCTCGACCGTGACGTCGCGATCAAAGTCGTCAAGGACGCCGAGCTTCGCATCGATTCGGTGCCGTACGACCGCTACGTGAGAACCGCGGCCCAGCTGAAACACCGCAACATCGTGGGGATTTACGACGCTCAGCTCCAGCGCCTGCCTCACTACGTCATCACCGAATTCGTGGACGGGCCGACGCTCGAGAGAATAGTGTCGCGCGCCGGCAGGTTGCCCGTGGAAACCGTGGTGCGCTACTTCCTGCAGGTGGGAAGCGCCCTGGCGCACGCTCACGCCAAGCACTTCATTCACAATCGTATTCGTCCTTCCAACGTGTTCGTCGACGAGGAAGACAACGCCGTCATCTCCGGCTTTCGCACCGCCACCATCACCTCGCAGCGGACGCCGCAGAATCGAAAGCAATCGCCGTCGGGGCTCGTCTACATGAGCCCAGAGGAGCGCGCCGGCGGCACTCCGACGGAACCTGCGGACCAGTACCTACTCGGCGTCTTGGTGTACGAGATGATTGCCGGCCACCCGCCGGTCAAGCTCGAAACCTGGCAGGACGTGCTCGACAAGCACGAAGAGCTCGACGCACCGCCGCCGCTGCACATGGTCGACACCGCGTGCCCGCGCGAGCTTTCGGCGATCGTGATGCGAATGCTCGAGAAGGATCCGTCGCGCCGCTGGCCGTCCGTCGAAGCCGTCGTGGCGGAAGTCTTGGCGCTGCCTGCTGCGCTTCGCTACGGCGCCGAGTTTCCCGAGATTCGGCGTCTGGGCGCGGGCGCGGCGGATACGCTCGCCGCCAGGGAGAGCTTTCGGCGTTGCCACGCGCACCAGCAATTCTACTCGTTCCTCTACGACCAGCTCTTCGACCTGTGTCCCGAAGTGCGGCCGCTCTTCGCGAACACGAACTTCAGGCGCCAGCACGACCTCTTGCGGCACGCGATCTTGCTCCTTCTGGTTTTTCCGGAGCAGCGCGGCCCGGAGCCGACCATTTTGACCCAGGTCGCGGAGCGCCACAGCAGCCGCCACCTCGGCGTGAAGCCGGAGCACTACGCCGCCTTCGTCGAAGCCCTCGTCGCCTCCGTGGAAGCGTTCGATCCCGAATTCTACCCGGGCCTCGGCGACGCCTGGCGCCGGGCGGTCGCCGAGGGCATCGGCTACATGACCGCGGCGCGCTGAGCCGTCGCCCGGAAACCTTGCCGAAATGTGACGAGCCCGTTCCGGCCGACAAAGAAAATGTTTCGACATCTTCCGGCAACACGAGAGGGTCGAGGCTGCCGGGGATAGCGAGGTTTCGCATGAAGTTACCGCTCAAGCCGCTGGCAATGCTCCTGGTCCTTTTCCCGCTGGCGTCGACCGGCTGCGACAAGAAGAAGGAGGCCCCCGCCCAGGAGGTGGCTGGCGCGGCGGAGGCTCCGTCCGCGGACAAGGCCGCACCCGCGGAGCCGCCGGCCCCGAGCGGACCCCCGCTCCGCATCGCGTACAGCGACTGGCCGGGTTGGGTCGCCTGGGAGATCGCGATTCAGAAGGGCTGGTTCAAGGAAGCCGGCGTCGCGGTCGACTTCTCGTGGTTCGAATACGTGCCGTCGATGGAGGCGTTTTCGGCCGGCAAGGTGGATGCCGTCACGGTGACCAACGGCGACGCTCTCGTCACCGGTTCGAGCGGCGCTCCGAGCAAGTGCGTGGTCATCAACGATTATTCGAACGGCAACGACATGATCGTTGCGAAGCCCGGCATCGACGATGTCAAGGGACTGAAGGGCAAGAAAATCGGCGTGGAAGTAGGCTTCGTCGATCACCTGCTGTTGCTCAGTGCATTGAAGAGCGCCGGGTTGACGGAGAAGGACGTGACGCTGGTCAACGTTCCGACCGATCAAACGCCGCAGACGCTCAAGTCGGGCACGGTGGCGGCCGTCGCGGCGTGGCAGCCGAACAGCGGGCAGGCCCTCAAAGAGGTGGCGGGGTCGAAGCCCGTGTTCACCAGCGCCGACGAACCGGGCCTCATCTACGACCTTCTCTGCGTCAACCCGAAGAGCCTGGCCGAGCGCCGGGCCGACTGGGTCAAGGTCGTCAAGACCTGGTTCAAGGTCGCCGACTTTCTCGAGGACGAAAAGAACCTCGACGACGCGGCGAAGATCATGGCCGCGCGAGTGGGTCTGGAACCGGACGCCTACAAGCAGCTGATGGGCGGCACGTTCTTCCTCGACCTCCAGGGCAATCGGAAGCACTTCAAGAAAGGCGAAGGCTTCGAGTCGCTCTACGGCTCGAGCAAGATAGTGGACGACTTCAACGTGAAGAACGGCGTCTACAAGACGCCCATGCCGTACCAGGAGTACTTCGATCCGAGTCTCGTCGAAGAAGCGGCGAAGTAGCCGCTACGGCTTCGCATGATCGAGCCCGCCTCCGAAGCCGCCCGCGCCGCGACGCCGCACGCCATTCGCCGGCCCGGACCGGGCCTCTGGGCGGTACGCCAGCCTCTGAACCAGCGGGCCCGCCTGCTTGCAGGGACGCTCGCCTTTGCGATTCCGTTCCTGCTCTGGTGCGCCATCAGCTACGTGCCGTTCCTGTGGCACCCGCTGGTGCTCGTAAAGGACGCGGGCGATACCAGCGTCCCCGGCACCTACGCGTATCTGGACGTCGGACAGCGGGTCGAGCGCGACGTGTTCGAGGCGCGCAACCGCCAGCTCGCGTCGGCCGGCAAGCAGATCGCAACCGGCGAACGTGTCAACCCCATCTACTTGCAAGCTCCTCACGAGGTCGGGCGCGCGCTCTACACGGCGTTTACGACGGCGCCGGAGCGGGCCGGCGATTCGTGGCTGCACGAGAGCCTGCTGCAGAGCTGCAAGGTGATTTTCTGGGGGTTTTTCTGGTCGGCATTGCTCGGCGTTCCGCTCGGCATCCTGGCGGGAACGTTTTCACTAGTGTCCCGCTTGTTCGAGCCTTTCGTCGATTTCGTCCGCTACATGCCCGCCCCGGTGTTCGGAGCGCTGGCGGTCACCATCTTCGGCCTGGCCGACGAACCCAAGATTGCCATCATTTTCGTGGGCACGTTCTTTCAGATGGTGCTCGTCGTGGCGAACACGACGCGCTCGGTCGAGGCGCCTTTGCTCCACGCCGCGCAGACGCTCGGCGCGAGCAACCGCCAGTTGCTCTGGCACGTCGTGATTCCGAGCGCGCTGCCGAGGCTTTTCCGCGACATGCGCATCCTGATCGGGTGGGCCTGGACTTACCTGGTGGTGGCCGAGCTCATCGGAGAAAAGTCGGGCCTTTCGGCGTTCATCTACCAACAACAGCGCTATCGGCACTTCGACAACGTCTACGCCGCCATCATCATCATCGGGTTCATCGGCTTCGTCACCGACCAGGTTCTGGCTGCCTTGGGCCGCTACATGTTCCCGTGGGAAAGCGGCAATACGGCGCTGTCGCGTCTGGCGCGCGGCGTGCGCCGCGTGCTGCCGGCCAGGCTCGGCTTCGCGGGCACGGCCTGATACCCCCTCCGAGAGGAAACGGTATGGCTTACTCCGATCAACTACAACTGCCGAGCTATCTCGATCACCCGCCGGAGATCGCGGCGCGCATCGAAGAGCTACGCACGCAGCCGCTCGTGATGAGCGTGGAAGGCCTGACACGCGAGTTCGAAGGCGCGTCCACTCCGGTGCTCGCGCTTTCCGACGTGAGCTTCGAGATCCGGCGGCGCGAGTTCATCAGCGTGATCGGGCCCTCGGGCTGCGGCAAGTCGACGCTGGTGCGCATCCTCGCGGGCCTCGACTACCCGACGTCCGGCGTGGCCCGCCTCGACGGCAAACCCGTCACGGGCCCGGGAGCGGATCGCGGCATGGTATTTCAGGGCTATACGCTGTTTCCCTGGCTCACCGTCAAGAAGAACGTGATGTTCGGCTTGAAGATGAAGGGGGTGGCGTCGAGCCGCGCCGAACGCACGGCTCTCGAATGGCTCGATCTAGTCGGCCTCGCCGACTTCGCCGAACACTACCCCGCGCAGCTTTCCGGCGGCATGAAACAGCGCGTCGCCATCGCTCGCGCCCTGGCAAACGAGCCGCGCATCTTGCTGATGGACGAACCGTTCGGCGCCCTCGACGCGCAAACGCGCGCCAGCATGCAGGCTCATTTGCTCCGGATCTGGGAACGCGTCGACGTCACGGTGCTTTTCATCACGCATGACCTCGACGAGGCCGTCTACCTTTCGGACCGCATCGTCGTCCTCGGAGCTCGGCCGGGGCGCATCCTCGAAATCATCGACGTCCCGGTGAACCGGCCCCGTGTCTCGGATCAGTTCCTCTCGGCCCATTTCCTGGCGACGAAGAAGAGGCTCGAGGAACTGATCAACCACCCAGAAACCTTCGAGAAACAAGGCTCGGGAAAGATTACCGCCGCGGCTTGAGAACGCGACGTTCTCGAACCGGCCCGACCGGGACGACCCGGTCCGCGGCGGCGCTCGCATCGCTCGCCGTGCCTGGTTAGCCGGGACGACCCGGCGAGTACCACCCGGAGAACATGCGATGAGCGAGATCACGCCGAGCGGACCGGAAGTGATACCGAGGGAAGTGCTGCGCGGCGGGCAAATGTGGTCGCGCGTGCTCAAACGAGGGCAGCGGCTGCGTCTCACCGACGTCGACGGCGGCGCTTCCGTCGCGGCGCTGCTGTACAACGCCGACGAACATCTGGAGCGCTACAACATGCCAGACACCCTCAAGGCGCAGCACATCGCCCGCCTTACGACCGGCGCCGCGCTCTACTCCGACATGGGCCGCGTGCTCTGTTCGGTAGTCGCGGACACCTGCGGCTGGCACGACACGATCACCGGGCACATGACGGCCGAACAATCGCGGCAGAAGTACGGCACAGGGAGCTACCAGACGCTTCGCAACGACTTTCACCGCAGCACGCGTGACAATTTCCTGACCGAGCTCGGAAAGTACGGCATGGGCCTGCGTGACGTCGTGGCCAACGTGAACTTCTTCACGAAGATCGCCGTCGACGCCGACGGGAACCTGAGCTGGGTCTCCAGCCATTCGAAGCCCGGAGGTTCAATCGAGCTCCGCGCCGACATGAACGTGCTCGTCGTGCTTTCGAATACGCCGCATCCCCTCGACCCGACGCCGAGCTACGCGCCGCAACCCGTGGCGCTCGAGCTCTTGCGCGGCGACCCGGCCGACGCCGGCGACACGTGCCGGCGAAGTTGTGACGAAAACGGGCGCGGCTTCGGCCTGACCGACCGCTACTTCGCGTGAGGAGATCGCGATGACGCTCACTCCGAGTACCCGAGATCCCTCGCGCGCCGTCTGCGACGAGGTCGTCGAGGCGGGGCGCGGGTTCAGCCGAACCCTCGCGCGCGGGCAGGTCCTTCGCATCGTGGACCTCGAAGGGAACCAGGCAGTCGACACGCTGTTTTACGACGCGAAGGACCCGAGCAATCGTTACAGCGCCGTCGACACGATAAGAGAGCAAGGCAACATCTACCTGTCCACGGATACGCGGCTGCTTTCGATTCGCGGGACGCCGCTCTTGAGCATCGTCGCCGACACGTGCGGCCGGCACGATACGCTCGGCGGAGCCTGCGCCGCGGAATCGAACCAGGTACGCTACGCCCTGGAGAAAGGCTACATGCACAATTGCCGCGACAACTTCG
>DASWGX010000276.1:0-9064 GCA_036393455.1 Polyangiaceae bacterium | reverse complement strand
CGATGGCGATGCGCCGCGACCATGTTCCTTCCGTCAAGCCCGAAACGTCGAAGGCGGAAAGGCGCGCGAACTGCATGACCTCGACGACGCGCGCGGGGCCTTTGGCCGTGATCATCTTGGGGTCCACTTCCGGCTCTCCCTTGACGACGTAGCCGGTCGCCGGTTGGCCGGTAATCGCCCCCTGCAGCGGGATTTCGCGTGTCACGACCTCTTGCCATTCGAGGTCGATGTACGGAGGATCGATGATTACGACCTCGACCTCGTCGGGAAGCTCGAACATGACTTCGTTGAACTCGATCTTCTGCCGAGGGGCGCCGCGCAGGTCGATTTCGACCGGACGCACGCCGCTGCGAATCACCGCATCGATGGCGCGCGACGAGCCGCGCAAAGTCACGTGGACGTTCGGGGGCATCTGAGTCATCAAGACGCGCTCTCCCGTCTCCTCGACCAGCGTCACCACGTCCACCGGGATAGTCCGCTGCTGAACGTCTTGCTGCCCGTGCAGGAACGCGAACAGGCCGAAAGCGAAGGCCAGGCTCAACGCTTTGAGCCCGACGTTCTGGGTGAAGGCCTCCCGGAGCAAGTTCAGGGCGCCGGCGAGCAGGCTCGACAGCATCAGTCTTCTCCGCTGCCTTCGCTCGAGCTCGGAGCCGTCTTATTGTCGTTCGTCGAATCAGGCGCTTCCATGGCGGGCGGCGTCATGAGCCGCGGCGCGGGAGCGGTAGGGACGTTGACGCGCCGCTGCGGGTCCGCTTCCGTTTGCCGTGGCCGGAGCGGAGGCGGCGGTTCGCTGTCGCTGGTGCGCTTCTCTGGCGCCTCTCCTTCCGGCAGCGTGGTGACGGAGGTTTCCGCGCTGGCTCGCGCCCTGCGCTTCAGCGCGACCGCTTCTTCCCGCAGGTCCGGACGCGTCACGCGCACTTCACTGTCGCGCAACACGCGCACGCTCTTCGGCGGCGCCGCGACCGGTTCGCTCTTGCGCGCCGAGCGCCGGGAGCCGCGCCGGACCTTTGGGCTGAAGATGGCCTCGAGCATGGTCCTGAGCTTCGGGCCGTCGAGGTTCGAGGCAATATTGCCATTGAAGCAGAAGCTGATGGTGCCGCGCTCCTCGCTGACGATCACCACGACGGCGTCCGTCTCCTCGGTGATGCCCATTGCCGCGCGATGCCGCGAGCCGAAGCTGTCGTCGGCGACGCGTCCTTCCGGCATGGGGAAGAACACGCCCGCTTTGGCAATGCGGTAGTTCCTGATGATCACCGAGCCGTCATGCAGCTTGTTGGTTCCATCGGGAACGAACAAGGCTACCAGCAGCTCCTTACTCACCTGGGCGTCGACGACGTGCCCCTTGTGTGCACCGACGAACTCGTCGAGGTTGGCGTCCTGCTCGAAGGTGATGAGCGCCCCGGTTCGGTGCCGCGCGAGCTCGGTGGCCGCTTCCACGACTTCGTCGATGACGCGAGTTTCCAGGGCGCGCGCCCAGCCTCCGAACCACGCGCGACTGCCCACGCGTTCGAGCGCCCGCCGGATGTCGTTGGCGAAAACGACGACGACCACCAAAATGATGCTCTGAATCAGCGCGCCGGTGATCGTGAGCACCGTGACGAGCTGAAGGAGCTGGGCGACGACGTAGAGCAGGAACACCACGCCCAAGCCCAAGCCGACTTGCATGGCGCGCGTGCCCTTGAGCACCAAGAGCAACCGGTAGAAAACGTAGTAGACGACGACGACGTCGAAGACGTCGCGCAACACCTGGGGGAACGAGCGAGCCTCGAAATAGGTGGCGATGGCGTCATACATGACGCGCCTCGATGGCCGCCGCTCGCTTGGCGACACCGAGCGCTTGGCGCGCTTCGTAGACGTCGTGAACCCGGAGCAAGTTGGCGCCGCGCTGGGCCGCGATCACGGCCGCCGCGATGCTGCCGCCCAGGCGCTGCTCGGGACCCGAGCCGTCCACCTTGGCGATGAACGACTTGCGGCTCGCGCCGACGACGATGGGAACGCCCAAGGAGCGAAAATCCGCAAGCCGTGACAGGATTTGGTACGACTGCCGGGCGCTCTTGCTGAAGCCGAGCCCCGGGTCAAACCAGATGGCCTCGCGGGCAAGGCCCGCCAAAACAGCGCGATCACGCGCCGCGCTCCACTCGGACGCCACGTCGCGCACGACGTCGTCGTATCCGTTTTCGGGGTACCTCGAGTAGCCCTCCATCTGCGACATCGGCAGCCGCGCGTGCATCAAGATCAGCGTCGCCCCGTGGTCGGCGACGACGCGTGCAAGCTCGACGTCCCCGAGACAAGAGACGTCGTTGATCATTCGGGCCCCGCGTTCGAGGCAAAACTCGGCTACTTCGGCGCTCGTCGTGTCCACGGACACCACAGTATCCCCACGTTCGACCGCGTAGGCGAGCGCCGCCTCGAGTCTCCGCGTTTGTTCCTCCGGGGGCACGGGCGCGGCGCCCGGCCTCGACGACTCGGCGCCGATGTCGATGAAACGGGCGCCCTCGGCGATCATGCCGTCGATGCGGTTCTCGCAGGCGTGGCGGCGTTGGTAGCGGCCGCCGTCGTAGAAGGAATCCGGCGTGACGTTGAGCACACCCATCAGCGCCGTTCCGCCTTGCTTTTCGAGAGCTTCGAACGGAACGGGTCGTGACCCCACGCCTTCTCGGGTAGCAAGATGTGGGCCCTCGCGCAAGAGCGTCACGTCCCGGAAATCTACTGCGAGTTGCGAGCAGGACGGGGCCCGGCTAGCGTGACCCAGCCGAGCCCGTTCGGCTCAGGGTCGAGACAATTTCGGTCATGCTGCGCACGCGGATTCGCGCCGGCCCGGCTTCGGGCTTTGCCCTGAGCCTCGGTTTCGCCGTCATCCTGACCCTGCTTCAGAGCGGCCCTCGGCTCTTGGACGCCTGGGGCCCGGAGTTCGGGGAGCGCCTGCCGACCACCGTCCGTGTGCCTTACGGCCCGCGCGTCGCTCGCGACGAGAGTACCGGGCGCGCCCTGCTGCGCTACGAGCATCGGCGGCTCATCGTGCCGCTCGGTACACTCCTTCGCCCCGACGACGAGCGGCACGCCGTCGCCTACCTGTACGAGCGGGGGCACCGACCACCGAGCCAGGCGCGCCTGGCGGGACTCTTCGTCATCTTCCTCACTCTCGGGATGGCGCTCACCGCCTACCTCAGGCGCTTCGGTCAGAGCCGTCTCAAGCTCCTGCGCGTCCAGCTCGGCATTCTGGCCGCCATACTGCTGGCCGCCGTCGTCGCCAAGATCTTGCTCTTGGTGTCGAGCGCGCCCGAGTTCTGGATTCCGGCCGCCGCCGTCCCACTGTGGGTGGCCACGAGCTTCGATCGTCGCACGGCGTTCGTCGTGACCGTCGTGCTCGCGTTCGTAATTGCCGCGCTGCTCCAGTTCGATCTGAATCTTCTCTGCGTGATGCTGGCGCACGGCATGTCCGCCACGCTCCTCGTCATGGATCGCAAACGCGCTCGGCAGATGATAGTCGCCGGCGTGCTCTCCGGGCTGTGCTCCGCCGCGCTCCTGGTCGCCGTCGTGGTGACCTTCGAAGGAGCTTTCGACATTTCGGCGGACCTGGCGCGCATCGGCGATTCTTGGCTGCTCGGTAGCGTCGGGGGAGGATTGCTCGGCGGCGTGCTCGGCGCGCTCCTGCACGTCCCGGCCGAGCGCCTCTTGGGCCACGTGTCGCGAGAACGGCTCCACGATCTGTCCGATCTGGAGCAACCCCTGCTCCAGCGCCTGGCTCAGGAAGCGCCCGGCACCTTCGAGCATTCGCGCGCGATGGCGAACCTCGCGGAGCAGGCCGCCAGCGCCATTGGCGCCGACGCCCTGCTGACGCGCGTCGGCGCTTACTACCACGACGTGGGCAAGAGCGCGCAGAGCAAGTACTTCGTCGAGAACCTCGGTCCCGACGAGGACTCGCCGCATGAAGAGCTCGACCCCGAGGTGAGCGCCGACGCGATCATGGCGCACGTCGTCATCGGAGCGCGCATGTTGCGCGAGGGACGCGTTCCGGAACCCATCGTCGAGTTCGCCTATACGCACCACGGCACCCAGGTCGTCGAGTACTTCTGGAACAAGTGTCTGGAACAGGGCAACCCGAAGAACCTCACGCCGGACGATTTTCGCTACCCGGGGATGAAGCCGCAGACCAAGGAAACGGCCATTTTGATGCTGATCGATTCGATCGAGGCCGCGTCGCGCACCATCGACCCGCCCGAACGCGCGCGCTTCGAGGAAATGGTTCAGCGCATCGTGTTCACCAAGTTGAGGCAGGGGCAGCTCGACGATTGCGGGCTCGACCTCAAGGAAATACGCATCGTCGTGACACGCGTGGCGGATACGCTCGTCAATATGCATCACCACCGCATCAAGTATCAGTGGCAGGAAAAGCGCGCCGAAGAGTTCGGTGTTCCGTCGCGCGCATTTCGCGACTCGACGCCGGACCTCGAAGTTCGCCCCGCGAGCACGCTCCCGCCCGGCATCGACGCGGCCGCTCCGAGCGAGCTCCCTCCCGCCGTCAGGGAGTCCCAGCCTTCCGGCGAAGCCGGCAAGTACCCTCCCGCGAGCGGCGACGGAACGGAATGAGACGCTTCCGCGGCGGCGCGCCGGCTTAGGACTACGGGCGCCGGGGCGGCAGGATCGAGCTCGGGACTCGATCGCGCGCCGTCGCATCGGACTCACGTTCGAAGCCGGTGCTCGGGGCTTTCGGCACGCGCGCTTGATGACTCTCGAGGCTTCGGTGCGGCTCGGGCCGCCAGGTAGGCGCGGCCTGCGCGCCCGTGGCCGGCGGGGGGGCGGCGCCTGGCACGACCGACACGAAATTGCGACTATCGGCCGTAGGCGCTTCGGAATCCTGTCCCGGGGAGAGCAGCTTGCAAACCAGTTCGTTCGGCAGCGTTCGCCCCGAGCTCAGCGTCGCCTCGATGACGGCGCGCCGCTCCGGACGAAGGCGTTCCTTGACGACGTTCGCGACGTCACTGTCGATCAAGACTCGCGATTCGGAGATGAGCCACCTTTCGAGCGCCAGACGCATTTCGTCGGCCGTTTCGAAGCGCTTGCTGGGGTCGACGGAAAGCGCCCGCGACACGATCGCTTCGAGTCCGGACGGGTAGCTCGGGTCGAGCTCGTGCGGGCGGCAGTACTCGCCGTGCACGATCTTGCCGAGCGCCGCGGTGCCGCCGCCGAAGGGCCGCATGCCGAGCGTGGCGACGTACAGCACACAGCCGAGCGCGTAGACGTCCGCGCGCCGATCCACGCCGCGCCCCAAGATTTGCTCCGGCGGAATATAAGCGAACTTGCCCTTGATCTCGCCGGTGCGCGTGCGGGCGTGGAGCTGGTAGCGCGCTTTGGCGATGCCGAAGTCGCTCACCTTGACGTGCCCTTGCAGGGAGACCAGCACGTTCGGCGGGGAGATGTCGCGGTGCACGATACCGAGCGGCTGTCCGTCGGGCCCCGGCGCGTCGTGCGCCGCGTGCAAGCCGGCGCATGCGTCCGCGACGATGCGCGCGGCGATGTCGTATGGCAGGGGATGAAACTGGTGGCCGCGTTGGATCAACCCGCTCAGCGAATCTCCCAGCACGAGTTCGAGCACCATGAAGAGTCGGTCGCCGTCTCGGCCGAGCTCCCGGATCTCGCAGACGTTGGGATGACGTATCGCGGAGGCGACCATCGCTTCGTCCAAGAAGAGACGCTCGTATTCCGGATCGCTGCTGTACTCCGGAAGCACGAGCTTGACGGCCACGGGCCGCGCAATGCCTCCGCCTTGCGGCAACGCCGCCCAGACTTGAGCCATGCCGCCGGCGCCAATCGGCAGGAGCAAACGATAGCGTCCTACGGTTTTTCCAGCCATCACACGCAGGTTCGGCACCGGCCTGGGCGCTTCCACGCGCGCGTTGACGCTCGACGCGTTCGGCTCGGTCACGTCGCCTTCTGCGGAAAGCGCATCGGCGTCACGCGTCGTCATGCTAAATGAGACCCTAGCTCATCGCCGCGACCCGGGCCATCCAGTGTCTCGGTTCGAACCAGCTGCTCTCGAGCTTCGCATAGCGACCGATACCCTATCGTGTGATGCCGATGTCCCACCTCGACACTCAGCGACCGCCTCCCACCGCTTCGCCGGCAGTCGGTTTCGAGTTCGTCGTTTACGCGCGTCAGACCTCCACGCTGGTACAGCTGCCGGCTGGGAGCACGCTCGTGCTCGGCAGAGGCTCGTCGGCCGCGATACGTTTGGAGGACGCCTCGGTTTCCCGGCAGCACCTGCGCATCTACGTAGGTGAGTTCGTGGAGGTGGAGGATCTCGGCAGCTCGAACGGCACGGCGCTGGTGCGCGGCGCTCCGGGCGGCGAGGATTTCACGGCGTCGAACCGGCCCCTCACGCCGGGGCAGCGCGTGCGCGTCAGGACCGGCGATGTGCTGCGCGTGGGGTCGGTGCTCTTGGTGTTGAGGGAACGAGAGCACGGGTCTTCCAATACGCCGCCGCCGTCGACCAACACTCCAATCCTGTGCGCTCCCGAGATGCGCCGCGCGTACGACCTGATCAAGCGTGCGGCAATGACCGACATTTCCGTGCTGCTTCTCGGGGAAACAGGCGTCGGCAAGGAGATCATGGCCGAGAGCCTGCACCGCCATTCGGCGCGTTCGGATCGGCCGCTGCTTCGCTTGAACTGCGCCGCCTTCACCGACAGCCTGCTCGAGAGCGAGCTGTTCGGTCACGAGCGCGGCGCCTTCACCGGCGCACACGCGGCAAAGGTGGGTCTGCTCGAGTCGACGTCGGGCGGCACCGTATTCTTGGACGAAATCGGCGAGCTGCCGCTCGGCACCCAGGCGAAGATGCTCAGGGCTCTCGAAGAGCGGACCGTCATCCGGGTGGGCGCGACCAGGCCTCGCCACGTCGACGTGCGCTTCGTGACGGCGACGAACCGCGACTTGAGCCGCCTCGTCAAGAGCGGCGAGTTCCGTAGCGACCTCTACCACCGCATCAGCGGGCTCGTGGTTGAGATTCCGCCGCTGCGCCGGCGGACCGAAGAGATCCCGCTCCTGGTCGACTACTTCTTGCGAGAGTTCTGCTCGGGCTCGAACAAGAAGACCCCGCGCGTATCGGAAGCCGCGTTGCGCTTGCTCCGCGAGCACGGCTGGCCCGGGAACGTGCGGGAGCTCAGGAACGTCATCGAGCGCGCCGCGCTGCTCACGCCGGGGGACGTCGTCGAGCCGGAGCACGTGCTCATCGACGCTCACGACGCCGACGTTCAGCTCCTCGACGCGGATTTCGAGGCAGAAACGGGGGTTTCCGGGCGCGCGGCGCTCGTCGCGGAGGCCGGCGACGAGCGCACGCGCATCGTCGACGCCCTCAAGGCTTGCGGCGGCAATCAGACGCGCGCCGCGAAGCTGCTCGGAGTTTCGCGGCGTACGTTGATCAATCGCCTCGACGCGTTCGACTTGCCGCGTCCCAAGAAGCATTGACGGCCTGAGGCTCGAATTCGGCGCGCTCAGGCGCCGCCGCCGCCTTCGCCACCGGCGCCGCCGCCGCCGCCGAACGCGCAGTCCGCGAACGAGCCGAAATCCTCGGCGCAGGTGGCTTCGAGCGGGAACGGCTCGTCTTCGAAGCATTCGAAGGCATCGGTGTCTTCCGCCGCGAGGCAGGCGAGGTAGGCTTCGTATTCCGTCGTACACGCGCCTTCGAGAAAGTCGTCGCCGGTGCACCAGTTCTCTGCGCAGGCTTCGGCGTCGGCCGGCGGGCACTCGAGCTCTGCTTCCGTCGCGCAGATCGCATCGCACAGGGCGTCGCGCGCGGAGCCGCCGCCTTGGTTGCCGTCGCCGCCTTGACCGCCGACGGCGCCGCCCGTACCCGGCATTCCGCCGGTCGACGCGCCGCCGGTCGAGCTGGAAGTCGAGCCGCCCTCGGCGTTGCCCGACCCACCGGTGCTTCCGGTAGTCCCACCATTGGCGGCACCGCCGTTGCCGCTGCTCGTCGCGCCTCCCGCGTCCTGCCCTGCGGACCCCGCCGATCCACCTGCTCCGCCGGGATCGGAATCGTCACCGCCGCAGGCGAGCGGAACTCCAATCAGGCTGAGTGACAGTGCGAGAGGCAGGGACTTGTTCATGGAAGCGCTCCTTTCGAGTCGCGAGCTCGGGGTTCGAAGGGAACGAAACGGCACGCGCCGGAGGGAGTTAATGTGTGTTTCGTCTCGAAGTGGGAAGAGCGGACGCAAGAAGCGCACCGCGTGTCTCCCCCTGAGAGATGCGCTCGATGTGTGCCTTCGGCGCCGTCCTCGATGCGACTTGCGCAAGGACTTGTGCAAAGCGTTTGCACGACTCGTGCAGCGATGCGCTGAGCCTTTTCGCGCCGCGCCGCAGGCAGCCGGCTTCATCGAGCCGATCCAGGCCTATTCCGGACCCGGAGGTGCATGAGTTTCGCCCTGATTTTCGCGCGCGAGACGGCGCCTGCGGCGTGGTCCGCGAGGCTCGGGCTGCTCCCGTTCGGGCGCGGCACGGGGCATGCATTATCAGGCGGCGACCCCAATGCTCGTTAAGGAGGAGCTCTCGATGACCAAAACGCTGTCCAAGAAAAGAATCATGTCCGCCGTGTCGCTGAGTATGTGTGCGCTCAGCATAGTGGCGGGCTGCACCGTTGAGACGGCGGATTCGACCGAGGTAGCCAGTACCGAGCAAGAGTTGTCGTGCTGGAATCAGGCCGGCACCAACGCCGTGCTCGCGGCGCTGGCGGTGAGCATGGGCAAAGAGCTGCGGCGCTGGCAGCCGCTCCAAGATCTGGAGTATCGGAACGGCCGTTTCTACGTCTCGGCAACCGGGCGCGCTCAGTGCGCCGACGGGCAGTGCTGGAATACCGCCGCGATCCTCGACTTGCAGGAGTGGAGCGCCAGCTGGCAGGTCGAATTCCCCGGAGGCGACCTGCTCGACTCGGGTTCGCTCCGCGCGCGCCTTTACTCCTACATGGACCGCCAGCGTATCTGCGAGTCGCGTCCGGACAACCACCAGGGCGACAACTGCCCGGCCGAAGCGCACAAGCTGACGCTCATCTATTCGTCGCCGGGCCTGTGCG
>DASWGX010000275.1:0-2768 GCA_036393455.1 Polyangiaceae bacterium | reverse complement strand
TGCCGTGCTTGCCGCCGATGAAGTCGTCGATCATTCCGGTGCCGAGCGGCCCCGGACGGTAGAGGGCCACCGCCGCGACGATGTCCTCGAAGCAGTCCGGCCTGAGACCCCGCAAGAGCTGCTGCATACCGCTCGATTCGAGCTGAAAAACGCCGGTCGTCTCGCCGCTCGCTATCAGGGCGTAGGTTTGCTGATCCTCCAGCGAAAGCCCGGCAAGGTCGAGCGGGCGCCCGGCGCGGTCGGGCCGCGCGTTCACCAACTTGAGCGCGATGTCGATGACGGTAAGCGTCTTCAGACCCAGAAAGTCGAACTTGACCAGCCCCGCGGCTTCGACGTCGTCCTTGTCGTACTGCGTAACGATCGACTCGTCGCTGATGAAGCACGGAACGTGGTCCTCGAGCGGCCCGTCGCTGATCACGACCCCCGCCGCGTGCATACCAGCGTGACGCGTGAGGCCCTCGAGCTTCTTGCTCTGATCGAGTAGCTCGCGCACCGCCGCATCGCCGTCGTAGAGGCTCTTGAGCTTCGGCTCGAACTCCAGAGCTTCGTCGATCGTGCACATCTTGCCCTGGCCCTTTTCCGGGATCAGGCTGGCAATCCGCTGCGCGTCGGGAGCGGGCATCCCCATGGCGCGCGCGACGTCTTTGATGACGCTGCGCGCCTTCAAGTTCTGGAAGGTGGCAATCTGTCCGACGCTCGCTTTTCCATACTTTTCTGCGACATAGTCGATCACCTCGTCACGTCGCGCCATGCAGAAGTCGATGTCGAAATCCGGCATGCTCACGCGCTCGGGGTTCAGGAAACGCTCGAACAAGAGGTTGTACGGAAGCGGGTCGATCTCGGTGATGCCGAGCGCGTACGCGACGAGCGAACCGGCGCCGGAGCCTCGCCCCGGCCCCACGGGAATCCCGCGCTCCTTGGCTTCGCGCATGAAGTCCCAGACGATCAAGAAGTACCCGGGGTACTTCATGCCGGCGATGACGTCGAGCTCGCGCTCCAGGCGCTCGCGGTACGTCGTTTCGTCGAGCGCCTTGTTCGCGCTTCGAAACTGCGCGAAGCGCGCCACCAGCCCTTCACGCGCCACGTAACGGAAGTAGCCGTCCGTGTCGTACCCCTCGGGCACCTGAAACTGCGGCAGCATGGGCTCGTCCAGACGAATGCGGAGGTCCGAGCACATTTCCGCGACGCGGAGCGTGTTCGCGAGCAGCTGCGGGTGGCCGCGAAACGTGCGCGCCATCTCCTCGGGCGTCTTCAGATACATCTCGAAGCTGCCGTGGTGCGCGGCCTTGGCGTCCTTGTAGAGCCGTGCCCGGCGCACGCACTCGAGATACAGCTGGGCTTCTCCGTCGTCCTTGCTCTTGAAGTGGACGCAGTTGGTCGCCAGGCACTCGAGCCCGAGGCGCTCGGCCGCTTCGTTCAAGATCTCGTTCAGGACGGGCTGCTCGACCAGCCCGTGGTCCTGCATTTCCACGAAGAAGCGCCCCGGCGCAAACGCGTCCTTGAGGCGGGCGAGCGTCGGCTCCGCGCGCTCTCTGCCGTACTCGAGGATCTGCTGCGGCACCACGCCGTGAAGACAGCCCGAAAGCCCGACGAGGCCGTTCGAGAGTCGCGCAATCTCGTCGACGCTGACACTGGCGCCCTCCTGGCTCGCCGGGTTCAAGTGACCGCGCGAGACGAGCCGCACCAGGTTCGAGTATCCGTCGGCGTTCGCCGCCAGCACGACCAGGTGATCGACGCGGCCGGTACCGTCCTCGCGCTCGACGTTGAGCTCGCAGCCGACGATCGGTTGCACGCCGCGGGCGAGAGCGCCCTTGTAGTGACGGAGCGCGCCGAACATGTTGCCGTGATCGGTGAGCGCGATGGCCCGCATTCCGCGGCGCTGCGCTTCCGGTGCAAGCTCGGCGACTTTGACCGTACTCGTGAGAAACGAGTACTGCGAGTGGACGTGGAGATGAACGAACTCGGGGCTCACGGGTTTCGGCGGCGCCGGGGCCGGAGCCCGAATCTTGTCTCGAAGCTCGGCGGGTTCCAATCGCGGCGGCACGCTTTCGGATTCCGGCCGAAGGCGTTCGAAAGGCTCGGGTAGTGACCGAGATTAATCCATGTAACCTATGGAAATAACAGGATCTTTTATGCTTATTCATCGCACGGGCCCGCCGCCGGCCAGGCCGCGCTTCTCGGCCGGCGCGGCACTGGGCGTGATTAACCGGCCCTCCGGCTCCGTCTTACGTCGAGTGTCGTTCGTTTCCCGGGCTTGCCAGGCTGCGAAAGCTCGGATTGTATTTTCGGGCACGCGAAGCCGAGCGAGTTCGAAGACTCGGTCCGACCGTCGTGCTGGAGGAACATGATGATGCGATGGTTTCCCTGGGTCAGTCTTCTGGTCACGGCGCTCTCTTCGCTTCCGATCGGGTGCTCGGTTTCGATGCAGGCAGGCGCGGGCGGTGACGAGACGCCGCCACCACCACCACCACCTCCTCCGGTCCCCGCGACTACCGCTTCGGCCCCGACGCCCGATCCCCAGGCGAGCGACGCCGGAACCGGAGCGAGCACCGACAGCGACGCCGGCACGACGCCCGCTCCGGAAGCGCCCAAGAGCACCGGAAAGCTCCAAGGCTCGAACATCGTGATTCCGGGGAACATCGTCTTCGACACCGGGAAGGCAACGCTGAAGGAAGGGCCCGAAAGAGCGGCGAGCGAAGAGGTGCTAAAGCAGCTGATCCTCTTCATGCAAGAAAACCCGCAGTTTACCAAGATCCGCATCGAGGGTC
>DASWGX010000274.1:0-3013 GCA_036393455.1 Polyangiaceae bacterium | reverse complement strand
GCCGTCGACGAACGAGCCCTCCTGGAGCTCGCGACCCGAAAACAGCGCGCCGATGCCGCGCTGGTGCGGCCCGCCCGGCCCGGTGCTCGTCACTTTGAGATCGACGCCCCGGAAGATCAAGAGGCGATCGCGAAACGCGGCGAGGGGCTGCATGGTTTCGCCGAGATCCCACGCCGTTTCGCTCGTCACGTTGGTGGGAAACCAAGCGTCGTGCACTCGGCCGTTCGGCGTGTAGACGGTCAGAAGCCGCTTGGGAAACACCGGAGGCGCGGAACGCGCGCTCAAGCTGCCGAGCAAAGGCAACCCGAGCCCGGCCGCGCTCGCGCCGAGCCAACGCCTGCGCGACATGCGGGTCACGGCGTGCCTCCGAACGGCCTTCTGTAGCGGAACGCGTCCGTCAGAGTCAGAGCGACCAAG
This sequence comes from Polyangiaceae bacterium, assembly GCA_036393455.1. Classification (GTDB taxonomy): domain Bacteria; phylum Myxococcota_A; class Polyangia; order Polyangiales; family Polyangiaceae; genus DASWGX01. The sequence continues at coordinate 2,596 of DASWGX010000274.1, read as the reverse complement.
AGCTCGCGCAAGTCGCCCTCCGATGCGGTGAACGTCTCCGTCACCTGTTCGAGGCTACAGCGGTCGGCTTCTTCCTCCAAACGGCCCATCGCAAAACGGTAGAAGTGGGTGACGAGACAGCTCTTCACGCGCGGGCTCGCCGCGAGACGCTCGGCGAGCTCGCGCGCGCCCTCGAAAGGGCCGTCGAGCGCCGGATCGGCGGATTCGATCACCTCGCCGCTGACGTCGATGGGACTGCCGTTCTCGGTCTCGCGGTAGCGCCCCAAGTGATCGTACTCTTCGAAGCCGAAGCCGATCGGATCGATGAGCCGGTGACAGCTCTGACAGACCGGCTCTTCCGTGTGAACCTTGAAGCGCTCGCGAGTCGTGGCGCCGGGATCCGGATCGGGCGGGCTGTTGTCGACGGTCGGAGGGGGATCGGGGATGCGCTCGCAGAGAATGTGCTCGCGAACGAACACGCCTCGCTGCACCGGCGACGATTGATCGGCGTGGGCCAGGAGCGCCATCAGGCCGGGCTGGGTCAAAAGCCCCGCGCGGGTATCCGGCTGTTCGACGGCGATGAACGTCGCCTCGTCGCTCGCGGAGTGCGATAGCCCGAACGCGTCGGCGAGCCGCTTGTTGACCCAGACCGTGGGCGAAACGAGCAAGTCGGCCAAGGTGCCGCCTTGATCCCAGAAAACACTGTCTACGTAGCGCGCCAGCGAACCGCGCAGATCGAGCGATACCGTGGCCGGGTCGATGGCGTCGCTGCCGGGGTCGCGCGCCGCGACGGCGAGCCGTCCGAGGTCGAGCCATTGCCGGAAAAAGTCCGCGACCATCGCGCGCGTGCGCGTGTCGTCGAGCATGCGCCGCGCCTGCGCCTCCACCTGCTCGGCCGTACCGAGCTCGCTTCGAGCGGCCGCAGCCAGGAGCTCGTCATCGGGCATCGAGCCGTACAGAAAATAGGCAAGCCGCGACGCCGTTTCGTACGGCCCGACCAGGACCGCGCCGGTTTCCTCGGTAGGCGCCGGCGCTCCCAGCGAATCCACCCGGTACAGGAACTGCGGCGACTGGAGGACGGCCTCCAGCACCAGGCGAACCGCGCCCGGGTAGCCGAGCGGCAGCGAGCGCGTGAACAGGTCCTGGAAGAGCTCCGCTTCGGCAGCCTCGATGGGACGCCTGAAGGCGCGCAGCCCGATCGAGTCGATGAACGCGCGCCCGCACTCGAGCATACCCGCGTCGTCCGACGCGGCACAGGGGGCGAGAACGTCGAGCCGCGCCTCGACGGCCCTGGCCGCAATCTCGGCCGCGGCGTTCATGTGCGCCTCTACGAGCAACGGGCTGGCGATGTGGACCTCGGCGTTGTTCTCGAAGCCGAGCACCACGTTCTCGACCGGAAAGTTGCGGGCCGGCTCGCCCGTGTCGCCGAGCAGATCCAAAACCGTATTTTCGTACTGGACTCGAGTGAGCAGTCGCGCCGGCGCCGGCCCCGGTTCGACGTCGGAGCACTCGAGCGGCTCGTCCGTCTGCCCCGGCACCTCGCCCGGGGTCCCGTCACCCGGAGGTTCGGAGGAGCGCGAACAGCCGACCGCGCAGGCGAGCGCGCAGGCGACCCCTACCCATCTCGTCTCCTGGCGGCGGAAGCTCCGTAAAAGCAAGGCGTGACCCGAGGCGTGAGCGGGTAGCGTGCCCCGCGGTCGAGGGCGAGTCAATCCTCGCGGCCCGCGGGCCTACTTCCGCGCGGCAACCACCCTGGCGCCCGGGCGGGAGGAGCCCACAATTGGCGGAGCGAGGACGAGCTTCGAGCGCGTGACGATTAGAGTCTCCATCGACGGACAGCTTGTCGATCCGCAACAAGCACGCGTGAGCGTTTTGGACCGCGGGTTTCTTTACGGCGACTCCGTCTTCGAGACGCTGCGCACGTACGCCGGCTCGCCGTTCGCCCTCGGCGAACACCTCGAGCGCCTCGAAGAGAGCGCGCGCCGCGTGCTGATTCGGCTTCCCGTCGAGCAGCGCGCGCTGAGTGAGGAGGTTCGGGCCGCCATCGCGGCCGCCGGCAACCCCGAGAGCTTTGCGCGAGTCATGGTGACGCGCGGCGTCGGCGAGCTCGGCCTCGACCCCGGCTCTGCGCGCGACCCTCTGCGCGTGATCATCGTGGCTCCGCTCGTCCCGCCGGACCCGCGGCAGTACGCCGAGGGAGTGCCGGTGATCACGTACCGCGCGCAGCGAATCGGCGAGGCGACGGGATCCGAAGGAGCCAAGGTTGGCAACTATTTGACCGCCGTGCTCGCCATGCGCGAAGCACGCGCGGCCGGCGCCGTGGAAGCGCTCATCCTCGGCTCCGACGGATGCATCCTCGAGGGCTCGACGTCGAATGTCTTCTTCGTGCGAGGGCGAACGCTCGTCACGCCGCCCCTCGCAAGCGGAATCTTGGCGGGCATCACGCGCGCACACGTCCTTTCGATCGCGGCGGAGCTCGGCCTGGAAACGGAGCTTGCCACGGTTCGAAAGGATGACCTCGAAGCATTGGACGAGTGCTTCATATCGTCCAGCATTCGGGAGATCCTGCCCGTCGTTCGCATCGACGACTGCACGATCGGTTCGGGAGCGCCGGGCG
>DASWGX010000273.1:0-2695 GCA_036393455.1 Polyangiaceae bacterium | reverse complement strand
GCGCGCGCCGACTGCGTGGGCGAGAAATGCAGGGCCACGAGCGCCGAGGCGAGCTTGCGATTCGCTTCCTCGGGGAACGGAGACCAGAGGTTGCCGGTACGCAGCCCCGCTTCCACGTGCCCGATCGGCAGGCGCCGATAGAAGCAGGCGAGCGCTGCCACGAGCACCGTGGTGGTGTCTCCCTGGACGAGCGCCATGTCCGGGCGCTCCGACTCGAGCCAGCCGTCGATGCCGTCCATCAGCCGCGCCGTCAGGGCCGCGAGCGTCTGATTGGGCCGCATCACGTTCAGGTCCGCGTCCACGCGAAAGCCGAACTGATCCGCGACCTGCTGGAACATTTCCCGGTGCTGGCCGGTCGCCACGACGATACAGTCCAAATCGTCCGTCGCGCGCAGGGCCGCGACGACCGGCGCGAGCTTGATCGCCTCCGGACGGGTCCCCATGAAGACCGCGATGCGCTTCTTGGCCATGAGCTCCTAACTTCGAACGATCAAGCGGCCTTTCGCCGCCGGAGGCCGAGCCGTCGCTTGGCGACGAGGTCCGCGGTGAGCCACATGAACTCCGTGTTGGTGTAGAGGTAGCGCTTCCACATCTTGCGCGGCTCCATTGCCAGGCGCCACGACCACTCCATTCCGAGCGACTGGAGCCAGCGCGGCGCGCGCTTGATGTATCCTGCGTGTACGTCGAAGCTGCCGCCGACGCCCATGATCACCGGAACGTTCAGGCGCTCGCGGTGGCGCTCGCACCAGACTTCCTTGAACGGGCTCGGCATGCCGACGAAAAGCATGTGCGGCTCGGCCGCGCGGATTTCCTCCACGATCCCGGCGTGCTCGGCCTCCTCGAAGTAGCCGTTCCGCGTGCCGGCGATCACCGCGCCGGGGTACTCGACCCGGTAGCGCTGAAGCAGAGTGTCGAGCACCTCTTGCTTCGCGCCGAGAAAATAGACGCGGAGCCCGTGCTCGGACGCGGCCTGCATCAGCGCGGCCATGAAATCGACGCCCGCGATGCGCTCGGGCAGGGGGTCGCCGGCGAGCCGCGAAGCCCACACGACTGCAACCCCGTCGGGCACCACGAGATCCGCGTTACGGCATGCCGCTTCGAGCTCCGGGTCCCGACGCTTCGCGCAGAGCACCGCGGCGTTGGCGGTCAGCACGACGTGCGACGCGCGCGGCGCCTTGCACCACGCGACGCAGTGCTCGACCGCCGAGCCCATGGTGACGCGGTCGAACGAGCACTCGAGCAGCTCTATTCGTTCAGGCGGCTCCATGGCCTTCTCGACTCTTTTCGGCTCGGCGCGCGTCCCACACCTTCGCCTGCTCCTCGTTCACGCGCCGCGTCGCCGCGCTCTTGCCGAAAACCAGGCATTGTCGTTGATAGCGCCGGAGAAAGCGGCGAAACTCGTCGTCGCCGTAGCGGGGGACGCCCCGCACCGCGCTCGCGGCGTAGCCGTACACCATGGCCAGCGCTCCGGACAGTACCGGGTGGCGCGGCGCTCGGAACACCGCCGACGCCAACAAGAACGTCGGCGAGGTACCCATGAAGTACTGGCCGAAACCGGCGCGCATGCGGCCGGTGTGGATGCCCTTTTGACTCGAGCCCATCGGCCGGAGGTGCAGGAAGCGAAGCTCCGGCACGTCGACACTCTCGGCGATCCAGCCGAGCATGCGGCAGCGATGGCAGTCGATGCCGTCCCACATCACCTCGCGCACGAAGCCACCGATCTCGCGAAAGCATTCGACGCGGTAGAACTTGGTCATGCCCACGGACATCTCGTCGCCGCACACCTCGGGTACCAAAGCGCCCGTCTTGGGGTGACGGAAGAATGGCTTGCCCGAGCAGGTGCCCAACCGGGGCTCTCCTTCCATGCGCTCGATGAGCGATTCGAAATAGCGGGGCGGCAGGTCGAGGTCGAGATCGAGCTTGCACACGTAGTCGAACTCGTCGAGGTTCACCGTGTCCAGCCCGGCGTAGAAGGCCTCGATCACGCCCGGCCCGACCCGGCGCTCGCCACGGTCGGGCCGCGGGACGACGCGCAAGTACGACAACCTGGCGGCATACTCGCGAAGGATCTCCGGGGTTTCGTCCGTGGAGCCGTCGTCCACCACGACGAACAGGGCAGGCGAGACGGTTTGCGCCGCGACGCTGTCGAGAGTTCGGCGCATGTATTTCGCTTCGTCGCGGCACGGCGCGATGAGCACGTAACGTCGGCTCGGCTCCATGACTCTTCGGACTTCGTTCGGGAGTTTCTCAGCCGGCGAGGCCGGCATCCGAGCTCCCTAGGCTAGCAAGAGATACGGGGCAAGGTCCGCTCCATCGGCGGCTGCTCGTCTCTTCGCACGATGCGACGCTTCTCTTCGCGCGATGCGACGTTTCCGGGCCGATCCGGTCCGGGCCGATCCGGTCTCCGGCCATTTGGTCGAGCCGCGAGCCGCGCCCACCACGCCCCGATGCATCCTCGGCCTGGCATCCTCGGCCTGGCATCCTCGGCCTGCCGGCGTGGCAGCGACCTTGCGCGTCTTGCAGGCCTGCGGGTGCTGGGGGGTGGTCGAGAGACGCGTCATGGGTCGACCACGTCGTCCGTCAGTGGCAGTAGGGCATGCCGACGGTGCAGGTTCGCGGAGTCGGACACTGGAGTGTATCGCCACACGGAATCGTGCATTGATTGGGTGTCACACCGACCAGTCGACAAAGGCCA
>DASWGX010000272.1:0-9133 GCA_036393455.1 Polyangiaceae bacterium | reverse complement strand
GGTGGGGTCGTGCCGGCGTCGATGAGGGCCATGTCGTGCGAGGGGCCGCGCGAACCGCTTCGCTATCGTGAGCTCCTCGTGCCGGAGCCCGGGCCCGGACAGGTGCTGCTCGAAGTGGCCGCCTGCGGCGTATGCCGCACGGACCTGCACCTCGTCGATGGTGAGCTTCCGTCGCCGAAGTCCCCCGTGATTCCAGGGCACGAGATCGTCGGGCGCGCCGTGCGCGCGGGATCCGGCGTCGATGACGTCGCGCTCGGAGCGCGTCTCGGCGTGCCCTGGCTCGGCTACACGTGCGGCCGCTGCCCTGCGTGCCGTCGCGGCAGCGAGAATCTGTGCGAAGAGGCGCGCTTCCACGGCTACACGCTGGACGGCGGCTACGCCGAGTTCGTGGTCGCAGAACGGCGTTACTGCTTCGAGTTGCCGGCCGCCTTCGACGACGTTGCCGCTGCGCCGCTGCTGTGCGCCGGTCTGATCGGTTACCGGGCCCTTTCCTTTACGGGCGACGCGACCTCGGTCGGGCTTTTCGGCTTTGGAGCCTCGGCCCACATTCTGGCGCAGATCGCGAGGTACCAGGGCCGGCGCGTCTTCGCCTTCACGCGTCCGGGCGACACGGCAACACAGGTCTTCGCACGGCGTCTCGGCGCCGTTTGGGCCGGCGCGTCCAGCGCTCGTTCGCCGGAAGCGCTGGACGCCGCCATCATTTTCGCCCCGGTGGGTGCTCTGGTTCCCGTGGCGCTCGAGGCGCTGCGTCCGGGCGGCGTCGTCGTGTGCGCCGGCATCCACATGAGCGACATTCCGAGCTTCCCGTACGAGCTGCTCTGGCGTGAACGGCGTATCGTGAGCGTGGCCAACCTGACGCGCCACGATGGCGATGAGTTCCTCCCGCTCGCCGCCCGTGCCGGCGTCGTGACGCACACCGTGCGCTTTCCGCTCTCCCAGGCGAACGTCGCGCTCGAGCGGCTGAGAAGCGGCCAGCTGCAAGGCGCGGCCGTGCTCGTCACGGGGGAGAGAGCCGCGGTCGCCTAGGCGTGGCGATTCGACCCCGGCGTGCTTGGCTTGGACCCGCAACGCGTGCTCTAAGGAAGCAACGAAGTGCGGTAAAGACAGTGCCATCTCTTGCCCCTTCGCTCTCCGACGCCGAGCGCGGTTCCGCCGTGCGGCGCGTGCTGCTCTGGACGTTGCTCCTGAACCTGGTCGTCGCAGCGGCCAAGGTTACCTACGGCACATTGACGCATACGCTCTCGATTCGCGCCGACGGCTACCACTCGACGACCGACAGCATCAACAACTTGATCGGGCTCGCCGGCATCTGGCTCGGCTCGCGGCCGCCCGATCGCGGGCACCCCTACGGCCACCGCAAGTTCGAGGTCGTCGCCGCGGGCATGGTCGGCCTCGCGCTGCTCGGCATGGCCTTCGACGTCGCGATGGGCCTCGTCGAGCGGCTGAAGGGCACCGCTGAGCTGCCCGTGATCGATGTCGGCTCCTTCATCGTCCTCGGCGGCACCCTCGCGGTGAACGTCGTCGTGGCCCGCTATGAACGCCGCGAGGGCGAGCGGCTCGAGAGCAGCTTCTTGCTCAGCGACGCGGCGCACACGCGCTCGGACATCCTCACGACGAGCGGCGTGATCGTCTCGGTGGTGTGCGTGCGCATGGGCCTCGTCGTGGCCGACCTGATCGCGGCAATCGCCGTCGCGTGCTTCATCTGTTGGGCGGGGATCTCGGTGCTGCGCGCGAACCTGAGCTACCTGCTGGACGCTGCGCAGGTCGACGAAGCGCGCGTGCGCGAGGCCGTTCTGGTCGTTCCGGGCGTTGCGAGCACCCACAAGATCCGCAGCCGCGGGGCGCCCGGCGCGATTCACGTGGATCTGCACATTCAGATCGCGCCGCACCTCAACGTGGAGCAAGCCCACACGGTCACGCACTGGGTGATGGACGCGATCAGGCGCGAAATATCCGGAGTCGTCGACGTGGTCGTGCACACCGAACCGGCGCGCCGCGGCGAGGCGTACCGGGCGCTGCCCTGGGAGGAACCGTCGCCCTCGCAGGAACCCGGTCATTGACCGGGCGCTTCCGAGTCAAAAAAACAGAGTCAAAAAGGAGCACTCGGCGGCGCAGGCGCCGTCCGTGAGCGAGGGGCACGACTTGTCCTTGCCGCAGTCGGCGCAGGTTTGAAGCTCGCTCTCGGTCCCCTCATCCTCGGCAATGTCGACGCAGTCGTCTCTCGAGATGCCGAACAAGAAGTTACACTCGTCCGCCTTGTCGCAAATGACCTCGGCATCGCTGGCCTTGCACGCGGTCATCGACCACCCCAAGCACAGCAACGCCATCGCTCGATTTCTCATCGCTCGATTTCTCATGAGGGTCGATGATGGCGTGGGTTCTCCGCGGCGTAAAGGCCCCCAAAACCTCTAGCGCGTGGATGCTGGAAGGCCTTGGCCGGCATACCCGCGCTCGGCACCGTCGAGCTCGGAGCTTGCCGGAGCTCAGAGCTTGCCGGCGCGTTTGAGCAGCTTCCCGGCGCGCGCGCCGGTTTCTTCCGCCACGTGATCGTGGAAGCGCACGTGCAAGTGCGTGCGATGGCCCCACGTGTGGCGAACCAGCGCCCTCCTGTTCGCCTGCTTGCGCGAGGCTTCGAACAGCTCGTCCAGCCACCCGGGGTCCTCGCCGCTCCGCAGGGCGTGGAGCTCGAGCAAGACTTGAACCGAGCGATCCATGAAAATGTATTCGACGTTGCCGCCGGCGATCAGCGCCTTCACCAGCGCCCAGGTGCACGCGCGGTCGAGCGTATCGGCGTCCGCAACCGTGTACCACTTCTCGCTTCTCATGTAGTAATAGCCGAGGTCGGCGTCGATGCCGGACTGGTGGCTTCTGTGCGGACGCAAATAGCCGCCGCGCTTGCGGCTGATGTCGCCCACGCGCAGCGGCGTACAGTTCGAGAATTCGCGCCGGACGCGCTCGGCGGCAGCTTCGATCGAGCGAACCGTCACGGCGGTGCCGAAGCTGCGTTCGGGGTGCATCACTTGGAGGTTTGCGCCGTCTTCCATCGCGATCGCGTTGAGCAACGCTCCGCGATTCGGTCGCCCGACGATCACCGGTCCGAGCCGGTCCGGTTCCTGGATGATCCAGCGCTTCAGTTCCGTGGCGGGCACGCCGTCGAGCGGATGAGGCTCGGGCGCAATGGTCACCGGAGCGAGCTCGACGGTTCCGCGCTCGAGCGCTGGCCGCGGGTTCCTTCCCGGCGCGGGAAGCGCGCGAGCGGGCCTCACGATCACCCGAGAATCCGCCTCGGAGCCGGCGGGCGACCCGGCGTAGCTCGCCACCGCGACGATGCCGACCGAGCAGGCCACGACGGCTGCCGCGAGCGACGACCCGCGTAGCCTGGTGACGAAGTTTCGGCGCAAGATCAGCGTGGAGCCGCGTTCCATGAGTTTCGGTGCTCGATGTTCAGTCGCCCGGCCGCGGCTCGCGCTCGGTCTCGGTGTCGTCTTCCGGCGCTCGGGGATCGGTTTCGGCTGCTTCGTCCGTGGCGCCCTCCGCGTTTTCGTCGTCGCCGCCCTCGCCCCAAGTGGGCTCTGCTTCGGTTTCGGCTGGCTCCGGTTCCGCGCTCGCCGGAGCTTCGATTGGCTCCGCGAGAACCGGTGCGCCTGCGGGGCTCGCGACGACCTGTGAAGGGCGCTTCAACTTGGGCGCAGGCGGTGGCGGCGACTTCGCGCGCCGGCGCGGGACGCGATCGGGACCGCTGGCGGAGTTTTGGAGCGCGTAGCCCACCGCGGCGACGCCGACCCCCGTGGCGGCGATGGCGGTGCCGAGCGCTTTGTCGCGCCCGGCAGAGACGCAGACCGCAGGCTCGACGTCGCCGGCCGGGCCGTCGACCGTCTGTCGCGGGGCACAGCCGCCGCTAGCCGTCGCGGCACCTATGATGACCGCGGCGGCGCCGGTCGCGGTGAGCACTCGCCCGGTATCGCGCTGCGAGGCGCAGCCAAAAGCCAGGCCGATGGCCACCGCCGCTGACCACCGCCAACGCGTCCCGGACATGCCGGTGAGCATAACGCTCTCGGCTCCGGCCGACTACCCCGGAGCTCCAGGCGGGCCCTCGCCGGGGCCCGCCTGCCTCAGGGTCGTGCGGGCGCCGTCGCCGTTACCGGCGGCGGCTCCGGCCCCGCCGTCAGCTTCCCTTCTGATGACAGCCGAAACAGCTGAAGCCGTCGGGGTTGCTCTCGCTCACCATTTCGCGACCGAGCATCTGCGCCATCCCGGGCGTCACCTTCTCGAGCATGAACGTCGCGACCGGTTCGTTCGCGGCCATGGCGGCGTTGATCGTGTCCGTGGTCGGCAGCGGCGGCAGCTGATTCGGCATCTGGAAGTCGACCTCTTGCGCGTTGTCGCCGTGGCAAGTCTTGCAGTTGAAGTCGGCATACTTCTCCGGTGCGACCTCGACGAACAACGCCTTTGCGTTGGGCAACACCGTTTCTTGCATGTACTGCATCCGCTGCTCGCGGTTCATGCCCTCCCAGCCAACGGTGCTCGACGGCGCGTCGCCCGCAGGCGCTTCCGCGACCGGCTCCGCGGTGCTTCCGGGTGACTCGGGCATGCTGCTCGGCTGGGTTCCACCACCGCAGCCAGTGAAACAAACGAGAAGACCTAGCAAACCAATTTTTCCAAGCTTCATGACTTTGAGCTCTCCTACCTTGAACGCGTGAGTTCCTGCCCGTTCGCGGGCCGGACTTAGCGCGAATCCACCGTGGCGGCATCCAAAAAAGCGCTCGACGATGCCAGTTGACAACCGCCGGCCAGGCAACGTTAGAGTCATGCGCCGAACCCGTGCGCGGGGTCGGGAGGCACTTTCGATGGCACAGCGAACCATGTCTCGCGGGTCGAGCGCCCGGCCGCCTGCTCCTTTGGGGGCCCGCGATCCGAGCGATCACCCCCTTGGGATCCGCGCGGGCCGGGGCCGTCGCAAGGCACATCGTGGATTGAGCGGCACGTTGATGATCGCTTTGCTCGCCCTGCCGGGCGCATGCGGCGGCGGCGCTCGAGGCGCCGGGGAACAGAGTCTCGCGAAGGCTGCTACCGCGGCTCCCCAGGGCCAGCAGCTCTACGCGGCCCAGTGCGCGCACTGCCATGGCGAGCAGGGAGAGGGGACCGCGAACGGCCCGCCGCTGATGGGGCCCGGCGCTTTGCCCGTTCGGCGTCAGAAGCAGGCCGATCTGGTGACCATCAACGACCCCGTGCTGCGGCGACAGGCTCAACGAGACTCGGTGCCCGGTGCCGCCCAGACCGCCGAGGCCCGTAGGGCTTTCCAATCGGCAGCCGATATTCACGCCTATCTGGCGTCCGACCACCGAAAGCTCGAAGGCGTCACGGCGCTCGACGAGCCCGACCAGTGGGCCGTTTTGACCTACGTCCTGACCGCTCACGGTCTCGAGGTCCCGGAGGGCGGCTTGACGGTGGCGAACGCGGGCGGCGTTCGGAACCCCTGAGCCCTTCGACCCAAATCCGCCCGGCGGAGCGCTCGCGACGCGCCCCGATTCGAGCCGTTCAGCGGGCGAGTGGCTCTTCGGCCGCGAAATCCACGTGCAAGTGGTTGCCGTCCGGGTCTTGGCAGTTGATCTGCACGGTGTTCCAGCCGGGCACCTTGCCGATTCGGTAGGCCACGCCGTAATCGTTCAGGTGCCTCAAGAACGCCGCAAGGCTGGCTGCGCGGAAAGCGAAATGATCGACGCGCGGAGCTGCCGCGTCCGACGTCTCCGCCACCTCGACCAAGTGGATGACGGGTTGCTCGCCGCAATAGAGCCAGGCTCCTTCGAAGTCGAAGGGCGGGCGCCTTCCGAGGGTCAGACCGAGCACGTCGATATAGAAGCGCTTCATCAGCTGCAAGCGGCTGGTGCGGATGTTGACGTGGTCTAGCCCTTTGAGCGGCACCGATGCGTCATCGACGTTCGCCCGGCGCGCGTCAAGCGGGCGCCGTACCGGGTCCGTCACCTGCGCCTGTGCCGGCGAGGCGGTCAGCCCTCACGCCACCGGCGGGGCTGACGGTGAGTTCAACCGACGCGCGCGACCGAACCGCGCCGTCACTCGTGCTCGTGCGAAACTCCGTCGACCTCGCATTCGCCTTCGCCTTGGAAGTGACCTTGGGTCTTGAGCTGCGCGACGATGTAGTCCCACACGGTTTCGATCTCGATCGGCGGTGAGCCGAGCTGGAAACGGTCGTCGATTTCCGGCAAATCGGCGAGGGTAATGCCGGCAAGCTCCGCTTCGGTCACGGTGCCGTCGATGTTCAGGTCTGCGTCCGCCATCCACTGCACCAGCCTGAGGGTGCCGCTTTCGTCGCTTTCGGGGAAACCGTTGAAAAACAGGTGATCGCCGTGAATCGTCGCGGCCACGGTCTGGGTGCCGCCCGACGGCACGCTGAACCCCGCGAGCCCGTCGATCTCGCACATACCGAACGTCGTTTCCGCTGCCGCGCCCAAGGAAAACGTGATCTCGGCGTTGTCGTAGCAAGGGTCGCCGCCGGCGTTTTCACCGTCGGCGCTCGCGTCAGTGGGAGCCTCGGCGAACAAAGCAGGCGGGCACGATTGGCCGTCGTCGCGCGTCAGCGTTCCCTCGACCAGATACGTGAGGTCGGCGCCCGCCATGAGGTCGAAGTCGTCCTGGCTCACGCTCTCGTGCCGGCTCGCGCCGTCGCCGGCTCCGCCGATCGCGTAGTTGAAATGCCAGCGCCCCGCGCGCAGACCGTCGAGCTCCCACAGCCCCAGCCCGGCCTGCGGGATTTGCTTCAAGTCGACCACGAAAGTTTCCGGCGCTTCCGCTTCGATGCTCTCGTCGGTCTGGAAGTGCACGTCGATGTCGCCGATGACGACGATGTATTTGTCGAACGTCACGGTCCAGCCGTCGCGAATGTTTTCGGCCTCCTCGCCCGGTTCGAGCCCTTCGATGATGACGTCTTCCGCTTCGAGCAGCACGCTGAGCGCCCCGGTGCCGCCCTCTTCGTCGTCGCCTCCGCAAGCCACGACGCCAGTGCTGATCAGAGCCGCGAGGGCTCGCCCGATCGATCGATCGTTCATGGGAAGGTCTCCTGTTTCGGTTTGCTGTCTGGGATCTCTCGGCGCCGTCGTGCGGCACGGTTCACGGCAAAAAACCCCAGGTGAAGCGCGGTCGTGCGCCGAACGCGGCGTTGCGAATGGCGCGGTACGCCTGGGTATCGGGCTGGATGCGGAGCGGTGCTTCGCAGCCCACCGCGCAAGCATCACCCTGCTCGGCGATGAGCGCGGCGAAGTCGACGTTCTCGAGCAACGGTCGCGGGTCGAACTCGAGCAGGAGCCCGGGTTCGCCCTGGGTGACTTCGTGAGCGAACGTCTCGTCGCTACGCTTTCGGATCACCGGAGCACCGAGCTCGGTTTCCGTGGTCTGCTGAATCGGCACTGCGGCGCTGAACGGAACCGCGACGCCGGCGACATCGGCGCTCCCTTCGAGCACGATCGAAACGCCGCCGAGCTCCTCGGCCGCGGGCAGCACCAGCGGATTGGCCTGGGTCAGGACCGAGGTCAAGCCGAGGTCGTACATGTACGATCGCACGCGCCCGGTCACGCCGACGAGCTCGCCCGCCGTTCGCGCTTGCGAGTCTAAAAGGTCCACGATCGTGCTCTCGAGCCACTCGAGGCGTGCGGTATCGCAGAGCTGGCCCGCCTGCGAACCGGCGCAGAGGTAGAGCGGCCCGAACGCAAGCTCCGCCCGCGCGAGCGTCACCGGGACGCCGCTCGCGACCGGGAACGCATCACCAACGTCGCTCCCGGCAGCGTAGAGCGGAACTTCGACCGCGGTTTGACCGGCCTCCGCGCAAGCGGCGAAAAGACAGCACGAGAGCAGGATCGGGCGCGACGTCATAGGGTGACTCCCAGCGTGAGCATCCAGCTAAGCGGTGCTGCGGCGGCGCTGTGGCGCGCGGGCGTTCTCGGCCTCGGCGCTTCGGGGTCCCAGTCCGAAGCAAAGTTGTATTCGACCGCGGCGTAACGCCGATCGAGCAGGTTGTAGATCTCGAAAGTCAGATCGAACGGCGCGTACTGGACGGCCGCCGACGCGTCCAACAACGCTACCGGATCGGCAAAGGCATCGAACGGAAGCGGACGCGCCGACAGGAACGAGAAACCCAGTCCCGCTCGACCTACGAGCGGTTTTCCGGAGCGCGCGGCGAAGAGCGGGTGCTCGACGCCGGCGTCCGCCCGCACGACCAGCGGCGGCACGAAGGGCAGGCTCTGACCCTGCACGAACGGAGGATCCGGTTCTTCGGCCGTCGCCGGCGGTGGCTCGAGCAGCGTCGCGCGCGCATAGGTGACCGAGGCGGCCGCCACGAGCCATTCGCCGCCGCGCGACACGGCATGGGCCACGGCGCCGATCCGACGCGTCGCGCCGATGCGTTCGAGCCGGCCCTCGTCCGCTTCGAACGCGACGTCGTCCGAGAGTTCGGTCGCGTAGCCGCCGAGCGTGAGACGGAGCGGCGCGCCGAAGCGCATGCGGAGGCCGAGATCACCCGAGCGCACTTTGGTGAACGGCGCGCTCTCGCCGTCTTCGAGCAAGCGAGCTTGCGGCGAACGATAGCCTTCTCCGTAGGCGGCGAGCAGCGACAGCCACGACGAGGCGCTGAGCTCGAGGCTCGTGCGCGGCCCGGCGGCGACGCCGAAGGCGCTGCGGCGGAAGCCGACGATGAAGGCGTCGTCCGGGCGGCTCAGCGGAGCGAAGTTGCCGAGGCGGTCGTCGACTTCGTACGAAAGTGCGTCGGCGCGAAAGCCGGCGCGTACGCGCAAGAGCTCGTCCGCGTGAATCTCGAGATCCCCCCAGAAACCGACGTCGAGCGCGCGCACCCCGGCGTCGATGCGCCGATCCCAGGTCTGGCGGCGCACGGCGGCGTCGAGCAGATTCTGAGCCTGGTCGATGACGTCCGCGCGCGCGTCGGCGCCGATCTCGACGGTGCCTTCCACTCCCGGCAGCAGGGCGAGCGGTGCGCCGCGGTAGCGGCCGGTGAGGCCGACGGAGAGCGTGCGATTTTGTTGCTCGATGAGGTCGCCGCGGCCGGCGACGCGTTCCAGCGTCCGTGAGCGTTGAGTGAACCCGGTGAAGTTTTGCTGGAGCCTGAAAA
>DASWGX010000271.1:0-3228 GCA_036393455.1 Polyangiaceae bacterium | reverse complement strand
TGTTTTGCTGCGCCTGTCCCGCCTTGGACGGCTTCTCGGTGCTCCCGGACGCGCGATGACGGTGCGGGCGCGGGCTCCGCTTTATGCTTGGATGTTCGAAGCTTTTCCTGGACAATGCGTCGTCGCGAAAGCGCCGCCGCGTTCGCGCCATTCATCATGCTAGAGCCAGAACACGTGATCTTCGGTCCACCCGCGCCCACGAACACGCCGGGCCCGGGCCGCGGCCACACGCCGGTCAAGCCCCGCTCGGAGGCGCCACGCGAGTCGCTGACCACGCTACCCGATACCGGCAATGACGGCTCGGCGTGGGACGATCCGAGCTGGGACGACGCTGGCGGGGACGACTCGAGCCGGGAGAACGCCGAGCACGATACCATTCCGGCTCCGCCTTTCGCCGAAGAGGGCGAAGACGGCGACGAGGATTGAGCCGGCGCAGTTTCCGGGGCGTTCGTGGTAGCGTGCCCGTGCTCGCAGGAGGTCTGCTCGCAGGAGGTCTGATCGTGTCGAAGTACGCAAACCGAGGTTTGGCGCGGCTGCTCTTGGTCGCCCTGTGCGCCATCGTGCCTTGGCTCTTTTCCGCACCCGCGCTCGGCGCCGGCCGCGTGACCTGGGCTAGCCAGTCGCTGAAGGAACGCGAAAACAAATCGTGGCGCGTGGAAGTGAAGATCTTCCTGCCGGGCCCCCCGGACGTCGCGCACCTTCCCATGAAGTTCGAGTTCGAGCCAATCGCGTACTACGAGCGCTCGATGGTCGACGGCGACAAGTTGCTCGAGCGCGTCGTCCCCCTCGACAATCGTCAACCGTTGATCGAAAGCGTCGACGTCGGTTTCATGGACCCGAGCACGGGCAAGATTCAGGCGCGCACGTTGTTCACCTTCAAGGTGACCCGAGCCCACGGCTACGAAGCGGGCGAGTACCGGGTCACGATCCGAGACTCGCGCAACGGCCGCGTGATCGGCACGCCGACGACGCTGAAGTTCGAAGGCGAGAACGAGATCATCGATCGCCGTTCGATCGTCTTTAGCGGCGAGAAGAAAAAGAAGAAAGTGGAAGACAAGCCGGAGAGCGCGGAAGGCGCGGACGCGTCCGGCGACGACGCGGACCCGAGCGGCGAGGAAACCGGCGACGAGGCGTCCGAGAACGAAGACTACTACGAGGACGACGAGAGCTCGGCCGACGCCAACGGGCCTCCTCCCATCGAGGAGAAGCCGGGCGGCTGCGGCTGTCGCGTCGCGGGAATGCCGGGCTCGAGCGCCGGGTATTGGCTCTTCGGCTTGCTCTTGCTGCCGGCTCTGCGCCGGCGCCGTTGAGCGAATTAGCGCGCGTCGTCTTCGACGTCGAAGCGCGTCAGCGAACCGCACGCGCAACGCCCTCGGCGAGACGTGCGGCACCGGCCGCAAAAGCCCGCTCGGGGCCGAGCAGGCACACGACGGCCATGGGCCCGTCCTCGAAATCGTAGAACCAACCTGGTTCGACGACGACGCGATCTCGTTCGGCGAGCTCCAGGACCCAAGTATCTTCGGCGCGTACCGCCGGCAGGCGGATCACGGCGTACCAGCCGCCCTCGACGCGAAGCGCCGTGGCCGCGCCGTCGCGCAGCGCCTCGGAAAGGCAGCGTAGGTTGGCCGCGCAGCGAGCGCGAATCGCGGCGCGCGTCGCCGCCCCGGCTTCGAACAACGCCGGGAGCGCGGCCTGAACCGCGATGCTCGGTGAAAGGTACGTGTCGGCAATGATCTCGAGCCTCTCGAGCGCTTCCTCGAGAACGCCGGGGGGACCGCTCAGGCACATCCAGGCGAGTTTGTGCTGGGGCAGCCCGACGCACTTGCTGAGACCACCGAGCGTGACGGAGAGCACTCCCGGCGCGCCGAACGCGCTCGGGGCGCGGCTTGCGTCGGCCGAAAGCGGGTAGTCGGCGAAGACTTCGTCCGAGATCAGCGGCAGGCCGAGCTCCGAGAACCGCGCGAGCTCGGCACGCTTCAAGAACGAGCCGGTCGGGTTGTTCGGATGCACGGCGACCACGGCGCGAGTACGCGGTGTGCGCGCCGCCAATACGGACTCGAAATCGACGTGCCAGGCGCCGTCGTAGGCCAGCCGATACGAAACCAGTCTCACGCCGTCGAGCTCGGCCAAGTACTCGAGCAGCGGGTAGCTAGGGCGCGGCACCAGGATTTCATCGCCAGCGTCGCACAACAACTTGAAAGCAAAGCCGTACGCTTCACTCGTGCTCGACGTGAGCACGACTTGCCGCGGGCTCAGGCCGGGCGCGCGCGGCGAAAGCTCCTCTGCCACCGCGCGTCTGGCCGACGCAAGGCCCGCCGGCTCGGGGGCGTAGGGAAGCGCCACCGCGTCCGCGAATGCCGCCGCGTACACTTCGTTCGCATAGGGAAGTTCGCAGCGCGTCGGGTTCGATTGCGTCAGATCGAAGAGCTCGCCACCCGCGTGCCGCAGCCGGGAGAGAGCCGACGAAAGCTCGTTCCTGTGACGCGGGAACGCGCTGCGCGAGGAGAACACGGCCCGAGTGTGCGCGCGCTCCGGGCGGACGCAAGGGGACCGCGGCCCAGCCACGCACGCAGGCTCCGGGGAGTACCAATCCTCCCGATTTCGGATACGGTCCCGGCACCCATGGAGCCCGCCGGCAACGTCACGCGCGTCGAACACGACGGACGCGAGATCTACTTGGTCGGTACCGCCCACATCTCGAGGAAGAGCGTCGAGGAGGTCGAGCGCGTCATCGACGAGGTGCGGCCGGACACCGTGTGCGTCGAGCTCGATCCGATGCGATACGAAGCGCTGGTCGACGACAAGCGCTGGCAACGGCTCGACGTGTTCGCCGTCATCAAGGAACGCAAGGTCCTGTTCTTGCTGACCAGCCTCGCGCTCTCCGCCTATCAGCGCAAGCTCGGCGCGAAGCTCGGTGTGCGGCCGGGGGCGGAGTTGCTCGCAGCCGTGCGTAAGGCCGAACAGATCGGAGCGCGGCTCGTGCTCGCCGACCGCAACGTCCAGGCGACGCTCAAGCGCACCTGGCGCAACGTCGGCTTCTGGAACAAGCTCCGCCTCACGAGCGGCCTGGTGTCGGTTCCCTTCTCGCTCGAGGAAATCACCGAAGAGAAGGTGGAAGAGCTGAAGGATCGCGACACGCTGTCGGAGATGATGCAGGAGCTCGCGCGCATGATGCCGGGCATCAAAGGACCGCTCATCGACGAACGCGATCGCTACCTGATGAGCATG
>DASWGX010000270.1:0-4790 GCA_036393455.1 Polyangiaceae bacterium | reverse complement strand
GGCGACGACGAGGCCGCCCCGTTCGAGCGCCCCGGCGAGGGGCGCCGCCTGCTCGGGCTTTGCGTCGAGGACCAGCGCGAGCGCCGTTCCCGTAACGCGGACGAACGTCGAACCCCGATTGTCGTCGGGCAGATCGTCGGCGCCGGGGTCGAGCGCCGAAACCTCGACGTCGTACCGAGCCAGGCCCGACGATTCGGCGACCTCGCGCAGGCGCACCACGGTCTCGCCGCGACGCAGATCCGCCGGACCTTTTTGAATCAACTCTCCGTCGCGGTAAACCCTGAGCTCGACCCGCGTCGCGCGGCTCGAGCGGAGGGCGGCCCTGAGCTCGATGGGCTCGCCTTTGGCAGCGCGGCTCGGCGCGCGCACTCCGAGCACGCCGACGTTGTTCGCCGCCTCGGGCTCGAGCGGCACGGCGTCGATCGGGACCCCGGCCGCGATGGCTGCCGCGGCCGCGTGGAGCGCATCGCCTCGCGTCGAGCGACCGTCGCTCATCAGGACCACGCGAGCGGCGCTGTCGGCCGGGATCTCGGCCAGGGTGCGGCGAATCGCCGCCGCGATGTCGGTGGCGTCGCGCCCCACCGAAACGTGCTGAGCACGGCGCTCCACCCCAGGCCCCCGCAGCGGATCCTCGAGACTCGCGTCGGAGCCGAACGCGACGATCGCTACCCTGTCGTCGCTCCGCATCCCGACTTCGAGCACGTCGAGCTCGGCCCTGACTCGCCGCGCATAGTCGGGTACGAGATCGGTGCTGCGGCTGCGGTCGATCGCGACGATGACCGCGAGGCGGTCCAAAGGCCGGCCCGCCTCGATCCCGGCCGCGCTCCAGGCGCAGGCCACGACCGAAAGGGAGAGCAAGAACTCGGTGAGCAGGCGGCGCCCGCGGGACTGACGCGTCGACAGATTGCCGAGCCGGACGATGCCGAAGAGCGCCAGCGCCGCTGCGGAGAGCCCGAGCCAGGGTCGAGTGATGCGCACGCCGACCAGCGCTCCGCCGCCGAACCACGCGAGCGCGGCGCACAACGGGGGCAGCAAGGCCGCCGCCGCGAACGCCAGCAACACCACGCGCGACGCGAGGCGCGTGCGAGCCGCGCGTGCCACGTAGGCCACGAGCAGCAGCGCCGCGCATAGCTCGGCGAACGCGGCAAGACTCTCGAAGCGAGCGAAAGTCACGCCGCGCTCCGCGCGTTGGAGCGAAGCTTCTGGGGGAGGGGCCGCTCGGGCGTGGTGCTCGTGGGGTCGAAGTGACGCGGGCGCCGCGTCAGCCACGCGATATCGAGGCACAGCGCGATCAGCGCCAGGCACGCGGCGACCCACGTGTATTCGAAGGCGGGCGCGGGCGTGGGTGCGGCCGTCGGACCGAGGCCCGTGGCGCGTGTCGGCTCGGCGTGCGAGCTCCGCAGATCGCTTTCGATCGGGTCGAGCAGATTGGCGGCAATCAGGACGCTGCCGGGCTGCGAGCCGCCCCAGCTGACGTGATAGAAGCCCGTCTCGAGCAAGGGCGGAAGCACGCCGACGCCCTGCTCGGCGCGCGCCGTGAAGCTCCGCTCGGCGGGGCTCTCGACGCTGAGCTCCTGCACATCTCTGGGAACGAATAGCCGCACCGATTCTCCGGTGGCGACCGGTCCGGTGACGCCGAACTGTTGATGGCGCCGAGCCCGCTCCATGACGTTTCGAACGAAGAGCACGAACGACGCCTTGAGCGGCCAGTTGCTGCGCCCGACGTCGAACCCCAAAAGCGTCGCGGTGCGCCCCACGCCCGAGACGTCGGCGATCAAAACCGAGTCGCCGGCGCGCGCGAGCGCGTCAGTGCTCGAGTCCGGCAAGAGGACACGTGCCTCGTCCACGAACACGTCGTCCAGCGTCAGATAGTCGAGCCTCGCGTCACGATCGGACCAGCTCGTCATTGCGAGCTTCGTTACGGTTTGGCCGACCTCCGCGCCGCGACAGTTGCCCGCCGGCGGGTTGACGATGAGCCAGTCGCCCCCGGTGTCTAGATTCGGGCACGCCCCGTCCACGATGACCAGCGCTTGGGACGGGATCTGTCCGCCGGAGAGCTCGTCGAACGAAGCCCGGAGCAGCTCGACGTCGGGATCCGCGCTCACGGCGCGCGCGAGCCAGGGGCTCGCCGTCTTGGGCGCGAGCACCACGGGCAACCGGTTGGATTCGGGCACCGTCGAGAAGCCTCGGTCGTCGAGCGCGAGCGCGTCGGACGGTGAAAGCTCCACGAGCAACCCGGTGCCCGCGTCGCCGCGAGCAGGCTCGAAAGTGAGCACGGCCGGTGCTCGCTCTCCCGGCCCGAGCTCGAGCCGTCGCGACGCGAGCGGCTCGTCCACGTTGCGCTGCCGAAGGGTGACGAAAACGCCGCGGCTCTGGGTCGAGGAGTTCGAGACGAGGGCGAAGACCTGGATCTGCTCGCGCCCGGACGTGCGTGCGCGCCTCACGTCCAGCCGGATCACCGCCGTGTTGGCGATCGGCTCTCCCACCGTGATGACTTCGAGCTCGAGCCCCGGCGGCGTCGCGCGCGCGGGTACCGCGTAGGCGCCGTCGGTGAGCACGACGACGCGGCCGCGACCGCCATGGGCGCGTAACTGCTCGACGGCCAGGGCCACCGCGCGGTCGATGTCGCCGCGCGCGTGCTCGACGGAGATGGCGTCCACTGCGCGCGTCAGCCGAAAAACGTCGCGGTCCGCCGGTGCGATGACCGTCGGTTCCTTGCCGGCCGCGACGACGAAGGCCTCGGCGCCGGAAGTCAGCGCCCCGAGAATCGCCTTCGCCGTATTCCGCGCGACGTCCAGTCGCGTCGGCCCGGCTCGAGTCTTTGCGGCCATGGATGCGCTCGTGTCGATGACGAGAGCCACGTGCGTCGACGTCGCGGCGCCGCTCCGCGACGAGGGGCGCGCGAAGGCGAGCGCCAAGAGGCCGAGCGCGATGAGCTGCACCAGCAGCGGCAGCTGCGCGAAAAACCTTCGAAACGGACGTCGTGCCAAGAGATCGCGGCGTGCCGCGCTCCAGAGCCAGGTCGAGGCCACCGGCAGTCGCTGGCGGCGGACCTTGAGCAGGTAGAGCGCCACGAGCGGAACCGCCAGGGCAAGGAGCCACAGGCCTACCGGGTGGAGGAAGCGAAGGGGCACGGCGTGGGGCCGGGAAGCCATCAGGGCTTCCGGGTGGTTCGCGATCTTACTCGCCCGAGACGGGCACCGCGACCTCAGGCCCGCGGCCGTAGCTTCGCTCGCGGTCGGCGTGCACCGAATCGAGAACCGCGAGAGCGCGCGCGAAGTCGGGGCCCGAGAGCGTCCGGTGATTGGACCGTGCGATCCGCTCGCGCAGGCTGAGCGGGGCGATTTCGCGCAACCGCTCGGCGGAAAGCAGGCTCGGGTCGAAGAACTCGGTGCCGCCCGGAGTGCCCGCGCGCACTCGTTCCAGGACATGCATCCTCACCAACTGAATCGTGGGGTCCGGCGTGCGGCGAATGAACGGAACGAGGCGGGCGGGCGAGCCGAAATCCGGCTCCGCGCGGGGGTGAAAGCTCGCCATCGCGAAGGGAGGCGGCCCCGGCGCAAAGGGGTCCGCATGGCGCCGCCAGATCTCCGAGACGAAGCGTTCGAACGCGAGCTCGGCGACATCCATCCAGGGGAAGATCAACAAGGCGACCTCGATGCTCGATATGGAAGCCAGGTCGTCGGCGATCGCGAGCGGCTCGACGAACGCATCGACCCCCCTCTGAAACAGGACACGTTCCGTCATCGACCCATCGAGGCGCGCTCGTTCGGCCCATGGGCAGAGCCGGAAGGACTCCACGAACTCCCGAGCGTAACGCCGGTAGACGCGAATCGCCTCGTCGGCGACGCGGGCGCGTTCATCCTCCATGGTCGGAAGCTACTCCAAACGGGCAGCGACGAGCACAACCTCGGTCGCCGATCACGAGCTGTCCGGTTGCTTGCCGAGACTGGTTCATATTGATCGCTTCTTGACGGGCGACCGCGGAAGCGGGCAAAGTGCTACGCGATGGCATGCGGTAAACTCGGTTCTCGAGTGCGTGTCGCAATACGGACTGCCTCCAAGAGAGGCGTGAACAACGAAAGAGGACGCATACATGGCTGTACGCAAACGCAGAAAGAAGAAAGTGGAGGCGCCTGCCGCGCCGGACGTAATGCCCGACGCCGCTCCGAAGAAGAAGCGTCGCAAGCGTCGCGCGAAGAAAGCCGGCGGCAAGAAGGCCGCCAAGAAAGCAGGCAAAAAGCGCGGGAAAAAGGCCGGAAAGAAGAAGGCCGGTAAGCGCCGTGCCAAGCGTGCCAAGAAGGCATAAGCGATGAATCGTCGAGCGCGAGCGCCACGTGCGTGGCGCTCGCGCTCCGTTTGATGCGGCTCGACGTTCGCTTCAATCGACGTCGCGCGCAACGAAACGACGCAGGGGGGGGTCGAGAGCTTCGCCGCTCGTGACTCGGGTGTACGGAGCGCCCTGGCGCCGGCACCACACCCTGAGCTGTTCGATAAGTGCCGAAAGCCTCAGTGCGTAGGCTTCGAGGGCGGCGGCATCGGCGGTGACTTCCACGGACTGTCCCGTTTCCGAGTCGACCAGGGCGAGATCGCCTTCCAGGGTTGGCTCGAGCTCCTCGCTGGCCAGCACCTGCACGAGGGCCACTTCGTGTCCCGCTGCACGTGCCCGGTCCAGGGCCGAAGTGACGGGGCCCGCGTCGAGGAAGTCGCTGAGAACGACCAAGAGCCCGGGTTTTTTGGCCAAGACCACGGTTTGTTCGACGGCGCGACCAAGGTCGGTGCGTCCCTCG
>DASWGX010000269.1:0-5839 GCA_036393455.1 Polyangiaceae bacterium | reverse complement strand
CAAGTGGTGCGCTGGTTCGCGGACATGATTGGGTACCCGAAGGAGGCCGGCGGCGTGCTGCTCTCGGGTGGTTCGACGGCGAACCTCTCCGCGCTGGTCGCGGCGCGGCGCACGTTGCTTCCGGAAAACTTCTTGAACGGTACGTTGTACGCGTCGGATCAGGTGCACCACTCCGTGCGCAAGGCCATGGTGCTGGCGGGGTTTCCCGACCAGGCTCTGCGTATCATTCCGGCAGACGAGCAGTTTCGCATGCGGCTCGATGTTCTCGCGGAACGAGTGGCCGAAGACCGCGCGAACGGACGGCAGCCATTTTTCGTCGTCGGTACCGCGGGGACGACCAATACGGGCAGCGTGGACGCTCTGCCCGCGCTAGGCGAGCTGGCTCGCCGTGAAGGGCTCTGGCTTCACGTGGACGCCGCCTATGGCGGGTTCTTCGTCTTGACGAGCCGCGGCAGGCAGCAGCTCGAGGGAATCGAGCAGGCCGACAGCGTCGTGGTGGATCCGCACAAGAGCCTTTTCTTGCCCTTTGGGACGGGCTGCCTCCTGACCCGGGATGTCGAAACGCTGCGCAAGTCGCACGCCGTGCATTCGGATTACATCCACGCTGCCGTCGAACTCGGTGAAGAGGCGAGCGCGCTCAATCCCGCCGATCTGTCGCCGGAAATGTCGCGCGGCGCGCGAGCCCTGCGCGTCTGGCTTCCGATGAAGCTGCTCGGGGCGAGAGCCTTTCGCGAGGCTCTGGACGAAAAGCTCGACCTCGGGGCGTTTGCGGCCGAGCGCGTGAGGCAGCTGGATGGCTTCGAGCTCATAGCGGCGCCTCAGCTCTCGATCCTCGCGTTTCGGGCCATCGAACCGGGGCTCGATGGAGAAGCGCTCGACGCACTGAACCTGCACGTTCTGAACGGTGTGAACCGTGAGGGCAAGGTTCACCTCTCGGGGACATGGTTGAACGGCCGTTTCGCGCTCCGCATCTGCGTGCTGTCTTTCCGGACTCATCGCGAAACCATCGAGCGCTGTATGGCCGAGCTCAAGCGGGCTCGTGGCCAGGCGGCCGCCCAGCCGTCGAGGGGAGTGCGTTCAGAGGGCGCGGGTTGAAGCGGGTATCCTCGGGCACGCCAAGGGCGAATAGTTCTGCCGAGGGCGCGGACGCGCGGGAGTCTCCCGATCATCGCGTGAAAAATTGTTTCCGTTTTTCAATCGGAACGCGTCACGAACAACTTGACACCGACGTCGAATGGTGAGAAATGCGCCGGCGAGCCTTCTCGTGGATCGGCTATCGAGCATACGTGCCGCCTTGTTGCAGGAGCTCTCCGGCAATGATGCACGGATGCGCTTCATCAACACCCGCTTGATCCTCAGCGTCGGTGTCGACCTTTATGCCGAGGAGCAAGACCCGGGCAAGGCCGAGCTGGCAGAAGACACCCTGAAGAAGATGGGGTTCCTTAAACTGACTGGAGGGCGACAGTGACCCGTGACGTAGTGTGCGCCCACAGCTACCACGCCGAAACGCCCGCCGCCCTGGCAGAGCTCACGCCCGAGCTTCGTGACATCGAGGCGACGGCGATTTTGTTTTTCTGTTCCGCGCAGCACGATGGCATTGCAATCAACGCGGCGATGAAAGAGCTTGCGCCGTCCGCGGAGGTGATCGGCTGCACGACCGGGGGCGAGTTTACGGACAAGGCCTACAGCCAGGGCGGCGTCACGGTCGTGGCGTTGTCGGGCAACAAGGTTCGCAGATGCGCGGCGGCGCTGGCCGAATACGACCAGGGCATCGCGGTCGACGAGGCCGTGAGAACGGCCGCGGCGTCGCTGGCGGCCAGGTTGAGCATAGACCTCAGAGCCATCAATCCCGACACGTGGATTGGCGTCGTCCTGAACGAGGGCCTCAAGGGCAACGAAGAAGAGGTCAACTCCATTCTCGGCCAGGTGGCGCCCTTGCTGTCGTTCTTGGGCGGCTCGGCCGGCGACAATTTCGAGCTCAAGGAGACAGCCGTTTTCTACGACGGACGCGTTTCCAAGAACGGCTCGGTATTCCTCCTCATGGAGCTTGCGGTCCCGCACGTCATCCTGAAGACGAGCAGCTTCGAGCCCACCGAGACGCGGCTTCGCATCGGTCGCGTGCAAGGGCGCATCATCCAAGAAATCAACGGCCAGCCCGCGGCTGCGGCTTACGCGGCTATCGTGGGCGCCAAGCCCGAAGACCTCGGAGCGATGGTCTTCGCCGGCAACCCGCTTGGAGTCGTGATCGAAGGCGAGCCCTGGGTTCGAAGCCCCATCATGGCCCTTCCCGACGGAACCCTGCTGTTCGGCTGCAAAGTGCTGGAAGGTTCGGAGCTGCACTTGCTCCGCAGCACCAACCGCCTCGTCGAAGACACCAGGCGAGCGCTGGACGAAGCCGCTAAACGGCTGGGTCGAGAGCCCTCCGTGGGCATCTTGTTCAACTGCGCGCACCGCTGCATGGAGATCAAGGTCAAAGACCTCGAAGCGCCGTTCCGCGAAGTCATCTCGGGCTTTCCCGTCGCGGGCTTTCACAGCTACGGTGAAAGCTGGCTCGCGCACATGAACCACACGTTGATCGGGTTGTTGCTCGGCTAGTCGGGATCGCTACCTGCTCGCCTGGTCGGAGCGCGTGTTGACGGCGAAGGCCTTGGAAGACGTGCTCGGCGGTTGAAACGTGGCGCTCTGAGCTACCACGTCACGATGTACGTCGAAGTCTCGCCGCCGGTCTTGAGATTCGGCTGCGTGTTGTCGACGACGACGCGCGCCAGTTTCTCGAAAAGCTGGGCGAAGCCGGTCGCGATGCCGCGGTTGTAGATGACTTCGAACTGACGCATGGGAAACCCCTGCTCGACCGACCGTAACGGCCGCGCGCCGTGTAGGGTGCCATGGTGGGCCGCGGACCTGCAAACGTCGCGAGAGGAGTCCGTAGAGTTCACTCCGCCGCCCGGAGAAAGTACTGGATGCTGAAACGCTCGAGGCCGTCTGGGTCCAAACAGCGGAATGCCCAAGTCCTCCGGCGCTGGGGCTGCCCCCAATCCGTCCGCCTCGCGGGCGTGGCTCAAAGTGATTAGCCGTAGTGTGTCGGTGCGGGCGGCCGACTTCCCCCCGACGTGTCCTCGCGCTCGGCGCACGTTCGAGCGCATGGGTACGTTGCGGTGCTCGCTTGCGCCAAGCGCTGCGGGCACGTGGGGGAAGTACTCGGAGCTTGGCTCAATGTGTGAAGAGCTCGGCGGTACTTTTCGCGGTCGCCGCGAGTCGCAGCCAGCGATCGAGCTCGGCAATGTCCTTGCAGGCCGTGATGCGCGCTCGCTGTTCTGCCGTTATGGTCAAGCCGCGAGCCTCGAGCACGGCGAGGACATCCTCGGCCTTGCCCTCGGCCTTGCCCTCGGCCTTGCCCTCGGCCTTGCCCTCGGCCTTGCCCTCGGCCTTGCCCTCGGCCTTGCCCTCGGCCTTGCCGGCCATTCTACCTCGTTGAATCAGCTGTTCTGCGGGGCTAGCCATCACGTCCTCCGCGCCGGGCGCGACCTCGACGATTCTCTGGTGGAGCTGTTCGAAGGGCACATCGCCGGCAACGGCCCAAACATAGCGCAATACGGTGGCCAAGTCCTCCGGCGCTTCGCGGGCCAGGCGCCCGAGCTCCTCGGCCCAGGCCTGAAGGTGCTGGTAGAAGCGCTCGACGACGCGGGCGTCTCGGAGCACCCAGAGTACGACTTGCGGCAGTGCTCCGATGGGACGGGCTTTGAGGGCCTCGTCCGGCTGTGTCACGAGGTCGTCGACGATGATCTCGAAGTTTGGCACCAGGGCGCGAAGCTCCGGCAGTTCGCGGACTCCTTCGACCAGCTCGTGAAGCCTCGTCGGCGCGGCCCAGCCGCGCTCGCCGTGGTGCACGACGACGCACACGACGGGCGGCAAGGTGCGGAGCTCGGGCTCTCGCCGCAGCAGGTCCATCCACGACCGGACGAGGTAGTCGAGCACCCGGAGCGTCATCCAGCGGTCGGGCTCGCTCTGATGCTCGAGCAAGAGCCAGACGTAGCCCGGCACGCCGCGGAAGCTTGCTCGAAAGAGCGCGTCGCTGAAGCGCTCGCTGAGCCTTTGATCGACGACGTCGCTCTGCACCAGCTCGAGGGAGCCGGCGTCGATTGCGTCGAAAACCTCCTTCGGCAAGACGGCCCGAAGCTCGCCGGAGGCGTGCTCGGGCACGCGGAACGTGCGCTTGAAGAGCTGATCGTGCTCGGCCACGGGGAGCAAACTACCGCATCGGCTCGCGTCCATGCGAGCCGAGTCCGCCGAGCTTCAACCCGCGGCGGCCGGTTCGAGGGGCGCGGGCGCGGAGGGATCGTCCTCGGGGTCCGCACTGCCGGCGCGGCGGGCGCGGCCCGTCAAGAGCGGTCCTACCGTCGAGCACGCGTTGCGGTGTGAGGCCATGGACCGCGATCGTGATCGGCCGCGACTGGGGCCGCGCGGCGTCCTACGGCGCGGCCGCGCTCGAGCCGGCGAGGGTGTCGAAGCTGTTCGTCGTCGGTAT
The DNA here is from genome assembly GCA_036393455.1 of Polyangiaceae bacterium. Lineage (GTDB taxonomy): Bacteria > Myxococcota_A > Polyangia > Polyangiales > Polyangiaceae > DASWGX01. The sequence continues at coordinate 1,314 of DASWGX010000269.1, read as the reverse complement.
CCCGCGCCCGGCGGCGATCAAGGCGTCGCTCGGGATGCTGTGGAAGGTGCGTACATGAAGAAGCCGATCGAGGTGCCGACCGTGGTCTTCGCCGGCCTCGACGATCCGATCCTCGATCCCGAGGTCTACCGGCGCGGCGCGCGCATGTTCAGCGCCGGCTACACCGTCGAGGAGATGCCCGGTCGGTCACGTGAGCGCTGCTCGTGTATCGCATGGCACGGAGCTTGCGACCGGCACTCTTGAACCCTGAGCCGAGCGGGTCCGACACTCGCGCGCTCACGGGGCCGCCGGATTGTACGGTCGAAGGCGGATCGCGTATGCTCGCGTCGATGCCGGCGTCGGAGCTCGCCCTTTCCGAAAGCGATCTCGACGCCGTGCCGATTTTTCCGCTCCCCGGCGTGGTGCTGTTTCCGGGAGCGACCCTGCCGCTTCACGTCTTCGAGCCGCGCTATCGCGCGATGACCCGCGACGTTCTCGCGGGGCGCCGCTTGATGGCCGTCGCGTTGCTCGAGCCCGGCTTCGAAGCGGACTACGGCGAGCGCCCGCCGGTACACGGCGTTTGCGGCATGGGGCGCGTGATCCGCGAGGTGCAGTACCCGGACGGCCGCTTCGATATCGTGCTCGAGGGAATCGAGCGCATCTGCATCGTCGAAGAACTACCGCCCGATCAGCCCTACCGGGTGGTTCGCGCGCGACGCCTCTGTGACCAGACGAGCGATGTCGCCGTGGCGGCGGCGTGGCAGCGGCAGCTCGCGGCGCTCTTGGGCGATCTCGAAAGTTGCTTGCCCTATCTCGCCACCGATCTGCGCGATCTGACGCGCTTCACCGAGGACGCCGGCGCCTACTCCGATCGCGTCGCCGCGGCGATCATCGCCGAGCCCGACGAACAGCAACGCCTGCTCCAAGAGCTCGACCCGGCCGAGCGCTTGCGCGCGCTGGTCGAGCGGCTGCACGAGCTTTTGGACGCCCTATCGGCCGGGAAGGGCCGGCCCGCATCGGAGCTCAACTAGCGAGCGCTGCTTGCCAAACCTCCGCCGTCGTCACAACATCGGCCGCATGAACCATGCACCGGTTGTCGCGGCGACGGATCTCAGCGCGGGCGGCGACGAAGCGACGCGTCAGGCCGCGGAGCTGTCGAGCCTGCTCGGATGTCCTCTCGTGGTGGTTCACGCCGTTTCCGATCTCATCGGGGGCCGGCTTGACGAGGCGGAGGCAAAGCGCGCGCTCGGTGAACGGGTCGCCGAGCTGACCGAGAACCTCCCGAGCGATCCCGAGGTCGTGGTCGTGCGAGGCTCTGCCCCGGGCGCGATCCTG
>DASWGX010000268.1:0-8600 GCA_036393455.1 Polyangiaceae bacterium | reverse complement strand
GCTTTCCCTACTGACTGCGATCAGGCTCCGCTCGGCGCGGCGGCACACCGTGCGCGAAAGGTGCAGCGCCGCGGCCCCCGGCGTGCCCGCGGGGAGCACGAAACTGCGGAGGGGAGCCAGCACGGCCTCCGAGCGGTCGATGTCCGCCTCGAGGGCCGTGACGTGCTCTTCGCCCAGCAGAGGCAGCCGCAATCGGGATTCATTGCCCGGCGCGCACGCGAGCTCGGCTCCCACCACGAACAGTTCGGCCTGGAGGCGTTCCACGACGCGGTCGATGACGTCCGGCAACCCCTGGGAGCGAGCCAACCCGAGGCACGCGTTGGTCTCGTCGACGTTGCCGTACGCTTCCACGCGCGCGTCATCCTTGTCGACGCGCCGGCCTCCGTAAAGGCTCGTCTGTCCGGCGTCCCCCGTCCGCGTGTAGATCTTCATGGCCGCATGCTACGCGGGCGTCGGCGCTTTGTCCTGTCTACCGAAACCTATCGGCTCGGTCCCGCCCGCTCAGCCGAGCGCCTCGGCGAGCATTTCGTAGCTCGCTTTCCACGCCTCCATGTCGGCGCGCGCGGTGTCCACGATGGCCGCGCCGAAGCCGGGCGGAACCGTGGCGCGCTGGTTCGGGCCGAAGCCGCGGCGCCACGCGATGCGCCCCACCAAGCGCACGCGCGCGTTGCTGCGCGGAGGGCAGAGCTCGAGCCAGACCATGTCGTCCTCTGGTGGAACGAGCGTGCGTACGTACACGCCCCCCGCGCTGACGTTGTAGGTGAAACCGTAATCGTCCTCGTGCCGGCCCGCGCCGCGGAACCCGACGCTCGTTCCGTAAAGGATGCGCGGGCTCGTGCGCTGGTTTCCCACGCGATCGCTTTCGAGCTCGTTACAGAGAAAGAGCACGTCTTCAGGCGGCGCAAAGGCATCCGTGGCGCGCACGCGCAAAAGGCCCCTGAGAGCTTCGCGACGTTGCCTGAGCTCGCGTGGCGGACAGGTGACGACCCATTTCGCTTTCGAACCCGCGTCGCGCGCGCCTTCGATCAGCCGCCGCGGTTCGTCGCTCAGCCCATCTCCTAGCACGACCAAATCGAGCGTCGGATTCTGCGCGTAGCTCTGGGCGTCCTCGCTCGTCGCCGCGAACGTCACCGAATAGCCGGCGTTGCGCAGCACGCGACCCACGAGCAGCCGGCGCGTGCGCTCGCCTTCGGCGACCAGTGCTTCGCCCCGGCTCGTGGGCAGCACGCCGCTCGACGAGCGCGGTAATGCGCGCAGCCGTCGTGTGAGAGGATGCGCGCTGCTGAGCGCGACCACGTCGTCCGCGCCCCAGCTGAACGCACTCTCGAAGCTCAAATCGGAGACGTTGGCGGTGAGCGCGAGGATCGGAAGCTGCGCGTTCTTGACGCTCGCTCTGGCGTTGATGGCGATCGGCTCGGGTTCTTCGTCGGAGCAGCCGAGCAAGAGAGCGCTCGGTTCCGTTTCCTCGATTAGGCGTGCGGCCTCGTCCTCCGACGCCGCAACGTGCAGCGAAAGCGAAGCGCTTTCGGCCGCGGCGGCGATTGCCCGTCGCTGGCGCGCGCCGAACTTACCGAAGGCCACAGCCTGAGCAGGGTTCATGGCGCCAGAGTCTACAAACGGCGCCGGCTGTCGTCACCGTAAGGGGTAGAAAGCGCCGAAACCGATGAGGTACTCCAAGATGCGACACTGTGACCGCGAACGAGTTCGCGCCGGTAGCCGCGCGGCCCCCACCCGAGAGAGCCTAGACCGAGAAAATCTGCTGGATTTCGCTGTCAATGCTCGAGCGGTCGACCTTTTTGGCCAGCGCCAGCTCTTGAATCAAGAGGCTGCGAGCCTGGTCGAGCAAGCGGCGTTCGCCGAAGGACAGATCCTTATCGAACTTGAGCCGGTACATGTCGCGCAGCACCTTGGCAATCTCCGCGGGAAGACCGCTCTTCAGCATCTCGGTATAGGCGCGAAAGCGTCGATTCCACGGCTGAAGATCGACGGCCACCTCCGGTGCTCGCAAGATATCCAAGATCTTTTGAGCCTCTCGCTTCTTCATCACCGGGCGCAGCCCGACTCGCGGAGCGGCCTCGGTGGGGACCATGACCTTGAGACCCGTGTCCAGAATCTTCAGCACGTAGACGGAGCTCCGGTGCCCGCCGAGATCACGATCTTCGATCGCGGCCACCTCCCCGACCCCGTGCGCCGGATGCACCGCCATGTCTCCGACTTTGAACTTGTGAGTAGTCTCTAGGTTGACCGTGCTCTGCATGGACACTCCTGATCGTGCCTCGGAAGGGGCGTCAGCCGACGACTGCCTTGCCCGCGTGTACCGGCGCGTCTTGCTCGGAAGAACCATCGTCCGAGCATTAAAACCGGCGCGTCTTGCTTCGACTCAAGTAGGCTCTCTCACCCGCGCTCAAACGCTTTCAGCTCTCCGGGTACCCCTTGGTCAGAAGTTCCTCAAGCCGTGCACGGTGTGCTCTCTAGCACTGTCGATCAGGTTCGGTCAATCACGATGTGCTTTCGCCTCCCTGTCATAACCCGTTGAATTTCATCGTGAATCTGGGTCATGGTTTCGATGGCGGCTCGACCGCGGGGCCGGGGCTGCTCGGAGTGGGCTCCAAGCCGCCCAATATCTCTTTCACCCCGCCGGCGGTGGCGGCGTGAAGCCCTCGTGCCAGCGGCATGACTTCGAAAGCGACGTCGAGTGAAAGCCCGCCCTCCGTCGCCGCGAGCCGCGGAGGCTCGACAGTTTCGTCGAGCCCGAGCAGGCGCCCGAAGGAACTTTCAGAAACGGCGTGCCACGCCCGCGCCAGGCGTGACAGAGGCGTGTCGTGATCGTTGGTGTTCGCGAAGTCTCCGGCAATGTGGAGACGCGCGCGAAGCCGCTCGCCGCCGGCGGGACGCGCGGCGACGCCAACCGCGGACGCCGCTCCGAGAAGTCCCAAGGCGGCGCTCTCCCATGGTTCGTCGAAGGGTCCGAGCGCGAAGAAGCGAAACGGCGCGTCCGCTTCGTACTCGGCGAGGCCCGCCAAGGCGGCGCCGCGAAACACGGGAACGCTGCGCTTGAGTCGCCCGAGGGCGAAGGCCTCTGCGGCGCGGATGGGCATCGGGTCTCCAACACCGATCGCGACGATGTCCGATCCGATCCGCAGCAAGGTCTGGGGCGTAGCCCCGATCACGCCGGAAACACGCGTGAGGTCGGGATGCGGCCGGTCGACTTTCACGCCGTGCAAGGAGCGCGCGGCGAAACGCTCCTCGGCGTGCACGGCCGCACCATCGCTCCTTACGGCGTAGAGCACGCCGAGCGCGTAGCCGGCCACGATGGCTTCTCGGGTTCGTCGGAGGTCGATGCCGGATGCGCGCGCGAAATCGTCCAGCCTTTCATCGGATACCAGGTGCCTTGCCGCCTCTTGCCAGCTCGGCTCATTGAGGACTGCCCGCGGATGCGCGACGACGAGCCAGCGCAGGCCCGCGGCCGGGATATAGCCGGTGAGCGGACCCGGGCGGAGCGGCGCGGGCGCCTCAGTGGACGTCCTGGTCGGCGAGTTCGGCGACGCTCCGCACGCGAGAGCGAAGGCCGCGAGGCTCCAGGCGAACCTCATGCGCGCGCCGCCCGCCGCTCCCAAAGGCCGCGCCCGCGGCGCGGTGCTAGTCCACGTCCCCGTCGTCGTCTTCCTGAACCAGGGCGATGTGCCGGCTGGAGTTGACGAGCTCCTTGAGCTCCTTGCCCACCTTGAAAAATGGCAAGCGCTTGGCGGGCACGGGGACGGGCTGTCCGGTTCTCGGATTGCGCCCGGCGTAGGGACGGTACGGTCGCACCGTAAAGCTGCCAAACCCACGGATTTCTATGCCGTCTCCGGCGAGGAGCGCCTCGGTCATGGCGTCGAAGACGCAATTGACCACCATTTCGGCGCGGGCCTTGGTGAGCTCCCCGCGGGCGGCTATCGCTTCGATGAGCTCGCTCTTCGTCATGGCGCTCCGCCCTCGCAATCCGAGCATGCTTTCCCCTAAAGCTTTAATTGTCAACGGGTTTTCGGTCGTCCCCGGGTTCGGTTCGGGTTTCGCGATTAGGGGGGCTCATCCCCCGAATCCGCGACAGCTCCAGGAAATCGAGACCCAGGCTCCGGCCGCTCGGCTCGAACGCACGAACTCGCAAGGTCGCTATCGATGCGCCGCGCCGGAGCTCGATCTGGAATGGTCCCGCGGCTGCGCAGCCCGGAGTCGTCATTTCGAGCCGGCGTTCGCTTTGCACGCCCGCGGCCGTCTCGAGGCGAATCGCGACGGAGATCGGCGCATCCGACGTCCAGCCCGTAAACACCTCGTAGCTGCCGGCTTCGAGCGCGACGAGCTCGAGCGTCACGGTGAACGACTCGCCGGCGGTCGGAACGAGCGACAGTGCACGGCGCTTCGAGACGCAGGCGTGCGGGGGATAGCTCGGGTGTGCGAAGGCTCCCGTGACCCCGAGTGGCGGCCACTGCGCTTCCGCTTCGAAGCGCGAGCTCGGCTCGGGCGCGTAGCGTCGAAGTGACGGCACGGCGCCAGGTGTCCCGGGATCGAAATCGTAGCGAAAGCTTGCCGGGCGACCCAGCGCTTCCCAGAGCACCCAATCGTGCGCGTCTTCGTAGCGGCGCGCCACCAAGTGCTCGTGGACCGCGCCGGACGACGGCGCGTGACCGAGGTTGAAGCCGTGGTCGGTAGCGACGAAAACGAGAGCCGGCGGCGCGCCCGCCAACCGTTCCGGCTCGAACATGGGTCTGCCGCCTTCGCGCAGCGCCAGGGCGCGATGGGCGAACGAGGTATGGAAGGCAAAGCCAGCCAGGGAGAGAGGCACGCAAAAGCGCCACCAGCCCCGAGCCGTCAAAAAGCCGCTCAAGAGCACGTGCTCGATCGGCAGCGCTTCGGCGAAAAGACGCGCCCCGCCCCCGGGGTAGCTGCCGTCGAAGTAGAAAGGCGCGTAGGCGAGCATGAGCACCGGGACGAGCACGCACAGCGTGCGGGCGCCGCGCCGTTTCCATGACCAAACGACGGCGGCGAGCGCACACAACGCGAGCGGCTCTGCGTTCGCGATGTCCTGAGCATGCAGCGACAGCCGACGCAGGGTGTTGCGCAGCGCCTCGGTGAACCCATAGCCGTTCGGCAATTGCGCTCGCACGTAGTCGCCGTGCTCGAAAAGACACCCGATGGACTCGCCGAAACCATAGCGGAAGCAGCCCGGCGGTCCGTCGGCGAGCGCGTAGTAGGCGAACTGTGGCGGCTCGAACGGGTCGCCCGTCAGAGCGTGTTGATAGTAGAAGAGCAGAAGCGTTCCGGGGACGGCACCGAGCGCGAAGGCTACGAGCCGCGTACCGCGCAAGGCGCCGATCAGGACCGCGGCGCCGGCTGCCACGCCCGTCAGCGGACGTGTCGCGACCAACCAGCCGAAGGCGAGACCGCCGAGGGCCGCGCTCCGGTGGTCGCGTTCCAAGCACGCGCGCACACCGAGCGTGAGCAAGAGCGCCGCGAAGCCGTGCGACATCGTATCGGCGGTGTGATAGCGAAGCGCGACGGAGAGTGCCGACAAGAGCGCGGCGCCGCAGGCCGTGATTCGGTCGCCGAACGTGACGCGCGCCAGGCCGTGGGTTGCAAGCACCAGCGCGGCGGCGATTGCTGGGCCGAGCAGCATGGAATGTCCCAACGCGACCGCGGCTGCGAGCGCGACCGGGTAACCCGGCGGGAAAATGACGCCGAGCTCGCCCTCGGGCGAAACCGTGAGAAATCGCCCGCGAAAAGACGCGGTGGGCCAGGGCGTTTCAAAGGTGAAGCCGCCCGCGGCGAAGGTCCTGGCTTCCAGGTAGTAGCTGGTGGCGTCGATGATGCGCGGGCCTCCGCCGAGGTAGTAGTGGACGTAGCCGAACGACAGGGCGGCGGCCGAGGCGGCCACGAGCCAGGGCGCCCAGCGCGAAGCGCCGACGCACCTCGCGCGAGCTCGCGCGGCATCGGAAAAAACGAAGAGGAGGGCGGCGCCGGCGGCAACCGTTGCCGCCCACGCCGCGCCGTCCGGTGGAAGGCCGAACTCGTAGCTCGGGCTGCTCACGGTTTTTGCTCAGCGACCCTGGACTGCCCACAGATGAAACAGCGGCCACGACCCTGCGCTGCCGACGATTTCGATCCCCACGGATTCGCGCAGCGAAGCGGCGGGTATGCCGAGCGACCGTTCAACCCAGCCGTCGCTCGCTTCGAGTTCCAGAACCCCGGAAAAATGCGGCGCGCCGCCGCCTTGGGGATGAACGGACACGCGCAGCGCCGCAGGCTCTATCGCCGCGGTTCGCACGATGAGGCGCAGCGGCCGCGTCGCGTCGAGCCCCCTGAGAACGAAGCGCTGGGATTGCCCCGCGTCGAAAGTGCGCCCCGCGTCCCAAACGTCGCGCATTGGAAAATCGGGGTGCTGTAGCATTTTCATCGTGACGTAGCCGCGCGCTCCCGCGGAGAGTCGGTAGTCGTGCTCTTGCTCGCTCAGCACGTCCGCGACGTCGAGCTCGTCGACCACGCGCTCGCCGCTCTCGAGGCGAAACGGGTGCGCGCTCGCGTCGAGCCCTTCCCAGACCGGCCGATACAAGACCTTGCTCGGACCGCCGCAAATGACGTTGCCGCGCACGGGTACCTCCGCCAGCTTGCGGCCGAACCAGAGCGGCAACGCACCCCACCAGCTCGGGTACAGGGCAAACACGTCGGGCCGCTCCGCTGGCGGCATTCGTTCCAAGAGCTCGACCGCCGCTCCCGCTCCAAGACGGCTCGCGCGTGCGAACGGAAGACCGCGCAGGCCGCCGAGGCCGATCAGATCGAGCGCGGGCAGGTCGGCGGCGAACGGGATCGCTCCCGCGTCGCTGAGCAGAATGCGCCGCGGCGTCGGAACTACGCGTTCCCGCAGGAGGTAGCCCGTGGTCAGGTGTTGATCGTAGATGTTGCGCGACGCACGCCCGAAGAACCACAGCTGATCGACGAAGCGCGGTCGCTCGGCCCACGCGAACAGTCCGAGCGCCGCGAGCGTGAGCGAGAAGGCTCCGGCTCGGACGAGCACCGCCCGCGAGACCTTGCGAGTCGCCAGCGCCGAACGGAGCGGCTCGGCCGACCAGGCGAGCGCAGCGCCGGCGCCAAGGGCGGCGGCGAGCAGGAACCACGCGACGGCCGGCATCGTGTAGCGTTCATTCTGCCAGCGGACCTGTCCGTTCAACGCGACGACGAAGACCCAAGACGCGGCGGACGCCCAGAGCGCCGCTGCGTGGCGCCGCGTGCTTCGAAACAAGAGAGCGAGGGCCGCGAAAGCCCACACGACCCAGCCCACGCCCGTAACGGCGCTCAGGTGATGATTGGTGACGCGCAGCACCTGGTAGCCGACGTGAAACTTCCAGGCCTCGAACACTTCGGAGGCGCTCAAGTATGGATGATGGATTTCGAGCTTGGTGAGGGCTCCAGCGGCCGTGAAGTCGCCGGTGATGAGCCGATTCGCCACGGCTTGGCCGACGACGACGAGCGCCCCCGGAAACGCCGCGAGCGCGCAGGCACCGAGCGCGGCTCGAGCGCCGCGAGCGCGGAGCGCGAACGCCGCGCCGAGCGCGAGCACCGCGACGTTGACGACGCCTTCGGGGCGCGTTGCCACGACCAGCGCGCCCCAAAAACCGAGTGTGAGGGCCTGCCGCTCGGTGCGGCCGCCCTCTCGCGCGCCGATCACGAGGTCGTCCCAGGCAAGCCACGCGCCAGCCCAGAACGCCAGAAACAGCGCGACCTCCATGCCGCTGAACAGCGTCCAGTCGAGCGCACCGACACCCAGCACGAACGCGGGCGCCAGGTACGTCGTTGCCCGCGGAAGGCCCGCGAAGGCGCGCCGCGCGGCGAGCAGGAGCGCGAACACGCAAACACAGGCGACGACGCCGGCCCAGAGCATGAGGGGGTTCGGTTCCTCGTCGAAGCCGAGCCAATAGCCGAGAGCCAATACGAATGGATAGAGCAGGCTCGTGCCGCCGCTCGAATAGCCGTTGCCCTCGGACCATTCGAAAGGGAAACCGCGCGCCGTCGAGCGTGCGAAGTCGAAATGAATGAAAACGTCGTCGAGCGGCGCCGACAGCGGTGCGCGGACGCGGCCGGCCACGATGTCGGCGAACTTGTCGGGGTTCGCCCATAGGAATGCGGAGGCGGTTTGTTGCCGCAGCGAAGCATAGAAGAGCGCCGCCACCCACAGCACGGCGGAGCCCGCGACGAGGACGTACAAGAGCGGCTCGAGGCGTGGCGCGAAGGTCACGATCGCCCGCCGCCACGATCGAATCCGCCGGCGCCATTCGTTCGGGAACCGCCCGTCGCTTCGAAGCCGGCCTTCGTTCCGGAGCCACATGCGAGCGGTAATACCATGGCCGGTTTGCGAAACCCCTCGCAGCATTGCCCCCGATCGGCGTAACCCGAGGCCACAATGGCGGGGCACGCTCACGGGTCATCGTCAGTCTTGATTGGAGGTGAGGCCGGGAGTGGTGAAGGCAGCAGGGGGCAGGGAGCGGGATGGGTGTCGGAAGGGGGATGGGGATCGGGAGGCACAAATTCGCAACGCAGGTTGATTTTGGGTTTGGGGGGATGCGAAGAGA
>DASWGX010000267.1:0-4396 GCA_036393455.1 Polyangiaceae bacterium | reverse complement strand
GCTGCACCGGCTCGCGACGGGTCTCGAACGCCGCGCCGCGCCGTGTTCATGCCGGACCTCGCAGAACGTCGAGCGGCGCCGCGCCGAGCCGCTGAAGCTCGGATTCGATGCGCTGCTCTTCCGCGAACGCCGCGTAGAGCTCGCTCCGCGTCACGAGCTCGTCGTGAGTGCCCTGTTCCACGACGCGACCGGCGTCGAGCACGAGCACGTGGTCGCAGCGCGACGCGGCGGCCACACGGTGGGTGATGAGGATCAAGCTGCGCCGGTTCCGCTCTGCTTGAATACCGTTCAGAATGCGTTGCTCGGTGCGCGCGTCGACCGCGCTGAGCGGGTCGTCGAGTAACAAGATGCGCGGCGCGGCGACGAACGCGCGCGCCAGCGCGACGCGTTGCTTCTGGCCGCCCGACAGCTGCACGCCGCGCTCGCCCACGATGGTGTCGAGACCGTCGGGCAGCTCGAGCAGCTCCGAAAGGACGCCCGCGCGATCCGCGGCGCGGCGCGCCGTTTCCAGCGACTCGGGATCGTCGGGATCGTCGAGGGCAAACGCGATGTTGCGCCCCGCGGTGGTCGAAAATAAGAACGGCGATTGCTCGGCGTAGCCGATCTGACGCCGCACGTAGTCGAGCGGCAGATCGCACACGTCCTCTCCGTCGACGTAGACGGTCCCACGCGGCGTCGCCAGCAAGCGCGCGAGCAATAGAGCCAGTGTGCTCTTGCCGCTGCCCGTGCGACCGACGACGGCGATCGAGGAACCCGGGGCGAGCGCAAAACTCACGCCGGAAAGGACCGCCCTTTCGCCGTAGCGAAACGAGAGATTTCTCACCTCGAGCCGGCCTTCGCTCCGAGCGGGCAGGGGCCCCTCGCCGTCGACGACGTCGGGAAGCGTCTCGTAGATTTCCGCAAGGCGCGTGTACGCGGCGCGTCCACGCTGCACCAGGCTCACCAAGAATCCGAGCGCCATGAGCGGCCAGGTCAAGCGCCCGACCGCCCGAAAAAACGCCAGAAATCCGCCGGGAGTGAGCTCGTTCTCCGCGATCAGGTAACCGCCGTACCAGAAAACGACGAGGACGCCGATCGAGGCGATGCCCTGCATGATCGGGCCGAGCGCGCCGCGCAGCCGCGCGAGCCCGAGGCTCTTGTCGAGATAGTCGCTGTTGATCTGGTCGAAGAGCCTGAGCTCGTGGGGCTCGAGACCGAACGCGCGCACCACGCGCACTCCCGCCATGCTGGCCTGCACGCGCGCGCTGAGACGGCCGATCGCGTCCTGATTTTTGCGCGTGCGCACGAACATCTCGCGCCCGAATTGCCGCGTCACGACCAGCAAGAGCGGCAGCGGACCGAGCGCGGCGACCGTCAACTTCACCGAAATCGCGAGCGTGACCGAGAGCGCGCTCGCCAGAGCGAACGTCGTGTTGATCACGTTGAGCACGCCGAAGCCGAGCAGCAGGCGCACCTGCATCAGGTCGTTCGTCATCCGGCTCATGATTTCGCCGCTGCTCATGCGCTGGTAGAACGACGGCCCGAGCCGGTGCAGGCGATCGAGCAGCGAACCGCGGAGCTCGTATTCGGCGAGGCGGCCGGCATTGAACACGATGACACGCGACATGACGCGCACGACGAACGCGCCGAGCGCCACGACGATCAGCTGTATGCCGATCGTGATCGCTGCGCGATCGGCATCGAGCGCGCCGTTGATCGCTCCCTGCAGATGGATGTCGAACCAGTATTGGGCATACTGATAGACGGCCAAGAGGACGAGCCCGAACGCGAAGCGGGGCAGGTGGTGCCGAAAGCGGCCCCACAGCGAGAAGGCTGCGGCATCGGAGCTCGAAGTCATCGGAAAACGGGCGGCGCGCAACGAAGCGGTGCCTAGCCTCTAGGTCAAACGCAGCGTCGTGACCAGCTGCGAACGCCCGCCGCGGCAACCCATTCGTCGCGCGGCGCGAACGAGCGTCGCCTCGAGCCGACCAGCTAGGCCGAACGCGCGCTCGTGGGGGAAGCCCCGAGAGGCCAGAAAACGTCCGGGACCGGGTTTGCCGGCCTGCCGAGCAGGTAGCCCTGACCGAACTGCGCCCCGGTATCGCGAACCGCCAAGAGCTCGTTCACCGTCTCGATGCCCTCGGCGACGACGCGCGCTCCGAGCTCCGTACAGAGTTTCACCACCTGCGTCACCAGGATCTGCTGGCGGCGGTTCTTGTCGATGCCGCGCGTCAGAACGAGGTCGAGTTTGACGAAGTCCGGCTCCATGTCGACGATCCGCTTCAAGTTCGAATGGCCGGCACCGAGATCGTCGATGGCGAGGTGCGCGCCGGTGCGCGAGCAGATCTCCTTCAGCGCGCCCATGCACAGCTCGAAGTGCGTGAAGGCCGCGCTCTCGGTAATCTCGAGGTACACGCCGTACTCGTGAAATGCGAGCGGATCGTCCGGGCGCACGAGCCAATGCTCGCTCAGCTCGTTCGGGTGCAGGTTCACGAACATCGGCAGATCGAGCCTGTGACTGAAGGTGACCTCGCGCACCGATCGCCCCAGCTTGCCGCAACAGCTCTCCACGACGGCTCTTTCGAACAGCACGAGCGGGTTCCTGAAATCGTCGATGCGACAGCGCGCCAGCGATTCGACCGCGAACAAGGCCCCGGAGCGGAGGTCGACGATGGGCTGGAATGCGACGTCGAGATGCAATGCTTCCAGATCCGCGACACGCCGCGGCCGAACGCCGGAAGCGAGGCTGCGACCGAATGCGTCACTCATGGTCCGAGTGTACGCCCTGATTGTGACGAATGGTCGCGCTGATTCGGAATCAGGAGCCGCATGTGAAAACACAGGCCGCCATACTGCAGATACGACCACACCTTTGGGGCGCATAAGGTGCGGGCACACAAGGGGCTCGCCCCTCGGCTAGAAAAGGCCGACGCTAAAGTGAAAGGCTCCGAGATCCTCCCAAGACCGCTGCGCGTCACGGCCCGGAAACAGGCCGTCGAGCACGCGCTCCACGTTGAAACCGTAGTCGAAGGCGAGCGGCCCGACGGGCGTGCGAACCCTGAGCCCGCTACCCACGGCGTACCTCAGCCGAAATGCATCGAAAACGACGCTGGGGTCAGTCCACAGGTTCCCCGCGTCCAGGAAGGCCGCCGTTTGTATGCTCTCTCCCAGTGGAATGCGAAGCTCGAGCCGCGGATTGACGAAGGCGTCGCCGCCGCGGATCACGACTTCGTTCAACGTGAGCTCGGGGTCCGTGAGCAGCCGGCGCGCGATGTCCTCGGGGATCAGCGAGTCTTGCAGGAAACCGCGCAAGGAATCGACGCCACCGAGAAAAAAGAGCCGATCGGGATAGGTGCGGGAGTTCGCGATGAGCTGCTGAATCCACCCCCAACGCACGGATGCCGCGAGCGCGAGACCGGCCCGATTCAGTCTGACGTAGCCCGCCACGCGATTCGTGTAGCGCAAAAAATCACTCGTCGTTGCCGCGAACACGCTGTCCGTGTCGTCCGCTCCGGCGTCTTCGCCGACGGGGTCGGCGTGCACGTGCTCGACGCCGATCGAAGCGAAAGTGCCGCGCGTGGCGTCGAGCGCGTTGTCGCGCCGATCCCAGATCGCCGCGATTCGCTCGGCAATGGCGAACGTCGTGCCTTCGGGCACGCGGAAGATGTTCCTCTGCTGCGGGTTGCGCTGCACGTAGTCTTCCAGCGCGCCACGCTGTTCCGCTCCGAAAATCGTAGCGTCGTTGAGCTCGAGCGACCCGCCGAGTTGAAACGAAAGCACGCGCTCCGGCCGAAAGATCAAGGTGCCGAGCCCCGCGTCGCGCGTGAGCCCGAAGTCGCGGGCGTTGTCGCGCACGTCGATGCCTTCCACGTTGAAACGAAACAGCGGACCAAGCCCGATGTCCGGCAGCTCGACCGTGGCCGAATTGCGTCGTTCGAGCCGCTCGCCCAAATCGAGCTCGTTGTACTTGTCTCGTACGTCCCCTTCCAAAATGAAAGCCGTCGGCAAGATGCCGAGCTGACTCCTCAGCGTGAGCTGCACGGCCTCGCCGCCCAGGTTCCGGTGCCCGTATTCGAAGGTGATGCGAAAGCCCTCGCCGGTGCTGAAGCCGGGCCGAACGTCGAGGTACTGCGGTCTGCGCTCCTGGAGCGTCACCACGACGACTTTCGAGCGCGCCGGTACGTGCGGATCTTCGAGCGCCACGCTGACGCTCGAGAAGACGCCGAGCGCGCCGAGGTGTTCCTCGGTACGGCGCACCAGACTGCGCCGGAAGCGGCCGCCCTGCTCGAGCGCGACGCGGCTCAGAATCAACCGTTCGCTGGTTCGCTCCGCGCCGCGAATCACGACACGTGAAACGGTCACGGGCTCGCGCTCCGTGATCGAGAACGCGGCCTTGGCGCGCGTGCGATCCTCGGAC
>DASWGX010000266.1:0-13543 GCA_036393455.1 Polyangiaceae bacterium | reverse complement strand
GGACGGCTCGATCTGCAAGTCCTCGAGCGGGGGCGGCGGCAGCAAGCTCGCGCCGTTCGCCGATTTCCTCTTCGACTTCCTCTTCGACTTCCTCTTCGACTTTGCGGAAGGAGCGCCCTCGGCCTTGCGCACTCCGGCCACGCCTCTCACCACACTGCGGGCGACGTCCTCGTTCAGCAGGTGCGGCGCTGACTCCAGAATGGCCTCGGCTCCGCGATCGCCCGCAAACGCCAAGAGTCGCATGCGTTGGCTTCCGATCGACCGCACTTCACGGCGGTACGCGTCCAGGTGCGGCAGGTACTCCTCGCGCAAGCTCAGCACGACCTTGACCAGAGCGGGGCGGTCCTCGAGCGAACGCAGCCCTTCGTGGTGATCGGAACGCAGGCTTTCGGGAACGCGGTTTTCGACTAGATCGCCGATGGCGACGAACAACTGGCCGACGGCCTTCCGAGCCGGCTCCGACGTCGCGCCCAGCGTGAAGACCTCCTCGAATTGATCGAGCACGATGACCGGCGTGAGCATGGCCGCCTTCTTGCTCCACAGCTCCACGGAACGGAAAAACTCCCAGAGCGTGCGCTTGTCCTCCGCGTCTTCTGCCTCGATCTCGTGCTCCGCTGCCGCGTCGCGCACGCCCGCCATGATCTGCCGCTGGAGATCGAGGCTTTCCGCTTGGTCCTTCCTGATGTCGAACTTGAGCCGGACGACCACGGGGAAGAAATCCAGCGCTGGCAGTTTCGGGAACACGCCGGCTCGCAAGAGGGAGCTCTTACCGAGGCCCGAAGCGCCGTAAAGTACGGCCAGTGTGTGGCGCCGAATCAAGCGCAACAGGTCCGCGGTTTCGTCCGGCCGGCCCTTGAAGAAGTCCTTATCCGCTTCCGCGTACGAATACGGACCCGGGAACGGCCGCGTCTGATTCAGCGGTTGCCGCCGCGACGCTTCAGGCTCGGTCATGCCGTCGCCGTTCGTAGCGCTTGCGCGCCGTTCTCAGGGCTTCGACAAAGCGCGCCTCGACCAGGCCATCCGACTTTCCCTCCACGGGGAGCTTCTCCCATGCGGACACATCGAGCGCGGCAAAATCCGGAAAACGGCGCTTCAGCTCTGCAACGGCCTCGCCTTTCGACATGTCGTCGACGATGAATGGAAAGACGAACGGAGTGTCCTTCCAGCGGTGCTCGCGCGTCTCGTTCGCCCAGTTCCATTCCTGGACGAAGTAGCTCATGTCCTTGTCGAAGACCGAGCGTGAGACCACGGCAATGAAGGCGGAAGCGTCCTCCTGAATTGCCAGGCGGATGTCGTCGCCGAAGCTGGAACCGGGTTGGATGCTGGTCTCGTCGAACCAGACTTCGAGCGAGCTGTCCCGCAGCGCGCGAACCAGGCCGCGCACCAAGTCCTGATCGAGGCGGTTATAGCTGACGAAGACGTGCCCGTTTTTGGCCGCCGGGGAAGCGGGCCGACGCGAAACGCCCTGCTGGGCCGTCTTCTCGTACTCCTCGACCAGGCGCGCGACGAAACTCTGCGCGTCGCCGTCGTACACGTCGACACTGTTGTCCCTGAGAAACGCCGTGAACGGCGACGGCACGCCGTCTACGACGGCGCTGCGACTCGCGATCACCTCCATGCCGCGCTCGCGCGTCTCGTAGAGCGGCTTGCCCACCAGCGTGCGCGTGAAGAAGCCGGCCAGCCATTCGGGCAGGTCACAGCCCAAGAAGAGCAAGTTCTTGCGTTCGCGCATGACCGCCAAGAGCTCGCTCGGGCCGTCCGCGCTTTGCAACCCGAACAAGTACTCGAGCTGGTCCACTCGCGCGACCGCCGCCGTACCGAAGCGCTCGAAGTGCCCGAGCAGATGGTAGACGTAGCGCTCGCGGCGCGGGTAGCCGTCGATGTCGTCCGCTTTGCGATTGAGGGCGAACGCCAGCGTTCGGTAGCTCTCGTTGCCGAGGGCGCGCTCGATGAGCGACGCGTAGTCGGTAGTAACGATCAGACGAAAGTCGTCGATGGCCGCGAGCTGCTCGAGCGCCTTGGGAGTCTCCTTATAGTTCTGAAGTAGGAGCTCCAGTTGGTCGCTGACGTCCCGAGCGTCGCGACGCTGCTTCAGATAAGCGTCCGCCACCCCGACGATGCCGTGCTCCGCCGCCGCTTTCGGTACTCCGAGCTTGTCCGCCAGGCCCGCCGCCAGCGACTGGTGATAGGGCAAGAGCTCGGGACCTATGACGGGAACGACTTGCCCGCGCCGCAGCTCTCTGAGCAGGCGATACCATTTGAAGTCCGGTGTCCCCTCGGACATGACGAAGGCACCTTAGCAAAACGTTGCTCGAGTTCGAAGTGGATACACCGCGCTCCAACGAGCCGCGGGCCTGCGCAAGCGGCCTTGCGCGCCTGGGATGTCGACGCCCGCCATGGGCAACCCAATGCCGGCCGGCAGCCGTCATGCCGGCAGAGCGCTGTTCAACGACCCATAAAGGGCCCCGTTTGCGACAGCATCTGGAACCCAATGAGGTCGACGGCGGCCGGATCCAGAAACGGGCGTCTACGCGTCTCCGCGGCGAAGCTCGCGGCAAGCGCATTTATTGCCGCCAAGGGCGTGGGACCCGTGCCATCCTGCCCCTGTGCGAGTCCGCGCGGCGGCCCCCTCCGACGAGGAAGCTCTGGTCGCGTTGCGTGCCGCGCTCTGGACGGATGCGCCCGTTGCCGAGCACCGGGTCGAGGTGCGCGAGCTGCTTTCCGGCAAGCCGCGAAGCACGTCGAGATGGCCTCGGACACGTGGATCGACAACGCCGAGTCGCAGCGCGCGCACCAGGCGCTCGGCTTCGAGGTGGTGGACCGGTGCGTGAACTATCGAAAGAGGCTGGTATGAAAAACCCCCCGTGCTCGCGGGCAGCCTTGGCGTTGTCGTGCACCCTGCTCTCGGCTTGTGGCGGCCAGGACGGCGGCGATCGCTCCGAACAGGCGTTCGAGAGCTTTCTCGGAATCTATGCGATCGGCGAGTATACGGTGAACGACGCGGCGTGCGACGCGGAAGGCGCGAGCGCGTTTTCGACCCTGGCCGAGACGTACTTGGTTTCGCATCGCGACGAGTTTTTGGGTGTGCCGTTCTTGCTCTTCTTCTCGTGCTCCGATGCGGCGGACTGCCGGGACAAGGTCGCGACCTTCGCGGACGGGCAGGGCGTCGCGTCGGAGCGCAGCTACACGCTTTCGAGTGCCGAGAGCGGCCATCACCTGACGGGATCCCGAGAAATCAGCGGCTTCGGCGACGGCGAGCTCTGCCGCGACGGCGGCGTGGAAGCGCTCGATCTCGTGCGCGACGGTCTCGGCATCGTGATCGAGCTCCACGGTCGCTATGCGGATTTTTCCCCCGACGAAGCAGGGATTTGCTGGTCGGACCGCGGGGCCGCGGCCGCCGAGGGCGCACCGTGCACGCGCTTCGAGGTCTTGCGCGCGACGTTCAGCGAGGCGCTCTGACGGCGCTCGGCTTCGCCCACCCGGCCGTCAAGAGCATCACGCGGAAGTACTCACCTTGCTCCCTCCGAACGAGCCGTAAATCGCCGGCAGCACGAGCAGCGTGAGCAGCGTGGCCGTCACCAGGCCGCCGATGACGACCGTGGCGAGCGGCCTTTGCACTTCGGCCCCCGCGCTGGTCGCGGTGGCCATCGGCACGAACCCGAGCGAGGCGACCAGGGCCGTCATCAAGACGGGCCGCAGACGCTCACGCGCGCCTTCGAGCGTCGCTTCACCGAGCGGCGTGCCGTCGTCCTGGAGCTTTCGGATGTGCGACACCAAGACGACGCCGTTGAGCACGGCGATGCCGAACAGCGCGATGAAGCCGACGCCGGCGCTGATCGAAAGCGGCATGCCGCGCGCCGCGAGCGCGAACACGCCGCCGACCGCCGCGAACGGCACGTTGAGGTAGATGAGGATGGCCGGGCGTGCCGAACGGTAGGTCATGTAGAGCAAGAGAAAGATCAGGACGAGCGCCGCGGGCACCGCGAGCGCCAGCCGCTCCGAAGCCTTTTCGAGGTTCTTGAGCTGGCCGCCCCATTCGACGAAGTAGCCGGGCGGCATCGCCACTTCGGCGGCTACTCGCTCTTGTGCTTCGGAGACGAAACCGCCGAGGTCGCGCCCGCGCACGTTGGCCATGACGGCCACGCGGCGCTGCACGTTCTCGCGGCCGATCTGCGCGGGACCGTCTTCGAAGTGAAGCTCGGCGAGCTCCCCGACGGGCACGGTGGTTCCGGCCGGCGTGCGGATCGGCACGTTCCGAATGGCGTCGATGTCGCGGCGCGCCCCGGGCGCCAGGCGTACCTGGAGCGCGAAGCGGCGCTGCCCCTCGAACACCTCGCCCACCGCGTGGCCCGCTACCGACGAGACCGCGTTCATCACGTCCTCGACGCTCACGCCGTAGCGGGCGATCGCGCGCCGGTCGGCACGCACGCGCAAGAACGGCAGTCCCGAAACCTGTTCCGCTTCCACGTCGCCCGCGCCGGGCACGCGCCGGACCACGTTCTCGATGCGCTCGCCGAGGCGGGCCAGTGTTTCGAGATCGTCGCCGTAGAGCTTGACGGCGACATCGGAGCGCACGCCGCTGATGAGCTCGTTGGTGCGAAGCTCGATCGGTTGCGAAAAAAGGTAGTTCTGCCCCGGTACCTCGGCGAGCAGGGCTGCCCGCATCGCTTCGACCAGCTCTTCTTTCGAGTCGGCGCGCGTCCACCTTTCGCGAGGCTCGAGCATGATGAAGATGTCGGAGAGCTCGACGCCCATCGGATCCGTTGCGATTTCGGCCCTGCCGGTGCGCGAGATAATCGACCGGACCTCGTCCGGAAAGTGCTCCTCGATGCTCTCCTCGATGCGCGTCGTGTAGCGCAGCGATTCTTCGAGCGGCACCGCGGGCAGACGCACCGCTTGCATCGCGATGGCTCCCTCGTCGAGCCGCGGGATGAACTCCGCTCCGAGCAGCGGCACGATGGCCGCGGCGCCGGCGAACAAGACGAGCGCCGCCGTCACCGGAACCACACGGCGCCGTACCGTGAACGCAAGCAGCGGCCGGTAGGCGTCCTCGAGCTTGCGAATCAGCCAGGTCTCGCGCTCCGGCACGCCCTTCCGGAACAGCACGCAAGCCATCGCCGGCATGAACGTCAAGGCGAGCGCGAGCGAAGCGAGCAGCGCGAAGATCACGGTGAGCGCCATCGGCCGGAACATCTTTCCTTCGATGCCGCCGAGGCTCAGGATCGGGACGTACACGAGCACGATGATCGCGACGGCGAAGGCGACCGGCCGCGCCACTTCCTTCGCCGCCGAAAGCACGCAGGCTTGCACCTCCGCGCCGCGCGCGCGGCTTCGGCCGAGCGCGCGGACGATGTGCTCGACCATGACGACGGAGCCGTCGACGACCAGGCCGAAGTCGATCGCCCCGAGACTCATCAGGTTGCCGGAAACGCCGAAGCCGTTCATCGCGATGAAAGCCGCCAGCATCGACAGCGGAATGGCACTCGCGACGAGGAGACCGCCGCGCAGGTTGCCGAGCAGGAGCAGAAGCACCACGATCACGAGCACGCCGCCCTCGACGAGGTTCGTGGCGACGGTGCGGATGGTCCGGTCGACCAGGTCCGTGCGGTCGTAGAACGTCTCGATCGTGACGCCGGGGGGCAGCGTCGGGGCGAGGGCTCCGATGCGTTCGTGCACGGCGCTCGAAACTTCGCGTGAGTTTTCCCCGAGCAGCATCATCACGACGCCGGTGACGACTTCGCCGCGGCCGTCGCGCGTCACCGCGCCCTGGCGAATCATCGGCGCGGTGCCCACTTCGGCCACGTCGCCGATGCGGATCGGGATGCCGTCGTCGCCGGTCTCGACCACGATGTCGCGAATGTCGTCGAGGCTTTCGACCAGGCCCTCGCCGCGGATCAGCCGCTGCTCGCCGTCGTGGACGATGTAGCCGCCGCCAGCGTTCTGGTTGTTCTGCCGGAGCGCTCGGAAGACATCGGACAGGCCGAGATCGAAGGCGGTCAGGCGGTCCGGGTGCACCGCCACTTCGTACGTCTTGAGCTCTCCGCCGAAGCTGTTGACCTCCACCACGCCGGGCACCGACCGCACCTGGTAGGCGATGTACCAGTCGAGGATCTCCCGGAGCTCCATCGGCGAATGGCAGTCGTCGCCGTCGAGGGCGCCTGCGGCGCAAGCGGGCTCTCCGCGCACCTCGAACTGGTAGATTTCGCCCAGGCCGGTCGAAATGGGGCCGAGCTCCGGGCTGCCGTAGGCCTCGGAAATCGAGGCGCGTGCCTCCGCCAGCCGCTCGCCGACCAGCTGGCGCGCGAAGTATACGTCCGTGCCCTCCTCGAACACGACCGTCACCGCCGACACGCCGAAGCGCGAGATGCTGCGCACTTCTTGCAAACGCGGCAGCCCACTCATCACCGTCTCGACCGGAAAGGTGATGAACTGCTCGACCTCGGCCGGCCCGAGCGCGGGCGCGTTCGTCAGCACCTGCACTTGCACGTTGGTGACGTCGGGGACCGCGTCGATGGGAAGCCTCTGCATCGCGCGCACGCCGACGGCCGCTACCAAGAGCACGACGAAGATGACGAGGAAGCGGTTCTTGACCGCGAATTCGACCAGGCGATCGATCACGGCCGGGTTCTCAGTGTGCGTGGCCTGCGCCGAGCTCGCCGCGACTGAGCTCGGACTTGAGGACGAACGCGCCGCGCGACACATAGCGAGCGCCGACGGCGAGGCCGCTCGTCAGGCGCACCAGGCCGCCGCTGCGCCCGGCCGCGCTGACGCTCACGGCCTCGAACTCGCCCGCCGCGCCGCCCGGCACGAAAACCACGGTATCGTCGCCAAGCCGCTGAACGGCGGCGGCGGTGACGGCCGGAAGCGTTTCGGCGCCGGCGCTCGCCGGGCTAATCGACAGGGTTCCGAACAGGCCCGGGCGCAGGGTGCCGTCCGGGTTGTCGAGCGCAAGGCGCACGGGCAAGGTCCGCGTTCGTTCGTCGAGCGCGGGCGCGACGTAGTCGAGCTTGCCCTGGAACGTCTGACCCGGAAGGGCTTGAAGTGTGAGCACGGCAAGGGCTCCCTCGCGCACCTGGCCGGAGTTCTGCTGGTACACCCTGCCGACCGCCCACACGCGCGCGATATCCGTGACCTCGAACAGCACGTCACTCGGTGCGATGACTTCGCCGACGGTGGCGTGCCGCGAAAGGACGCGGCCGGCGATCGGGCTCTTGATCGTGACTTCGCTGCCGCTGCCGCCGCGGCCGTAGACCTCGAGCGCCCGCTCGGCGGCGGATTGCTCGGCCTCGGCGCGGCGAAGCTCGGCCCTCGCTTCCAGAAACTGCCGTTCCGCGCCGATGCCTTCGCGTTGCAGCTCTTCCTGTCGCTTGAAGTTGGACTCCGCGACCTCCACGTTGGCGCGCGCGCGCGCCGCTTGAGCGCGCGCCTCGCCGAGGGCTACGCTGCGCACGACGGCGAGCGTCTGACCGGCCTCGACGTGGTCGCCCACCGACGCCGAGACGCGGGCGAGCTGTCCGGCGACCACCGACGAGACATGGGCTTCGCGATCGGGCTCCGCTTGGATTTCCGCGGGCACCTCGATGCCGCCTGCGGCGGGCGCCGCTTCCACTTTGGCGACGACGATTTCCATGCGCCGGATGGCCTCGGGGCGGATGCGCACGACGCGAGGGCCGCCGTGGTCGCCCGACTTTTCGCGCTCGTCGTGCGGCGGCGCGTGCTCGCCGTGGGAGCGCTCCCGGCACGCGGCGAGTACGAGCACGGAGAGGGAGCAGCCAAGCAACGCGAGGATGCGGTTCATGGTGCCTCCGTGCGCGGCGCGGTGCCATTTTCGTGAGCGTCGTGGTGTTCGTCGGGAAAAAGATCGGTGCCGACCGACGCTTCGAGCTCGGCTACGGCCTCGAAGTAGTCCGAATAGGCGTCGAGCGCGTCGCTCTGCAGGCGCAAAAAGCGCTCGCGAGCGACGGATACTTGCAGGACGTCGATCTCGCCGAGCTCGAAGGCGCGCACCAAGAGCCGGAGGCTCTCCTCGAACGTCGGTAGGATCTCGCTCCCGTAGGTGCGCACGCGCCGGGCCGCGGCCACGACGGAGGTTCGGTTCCGCTCGATGCGGCTTTCGAGCTCGGAGGAGAAAGCCGCCCGTTCCGCGGTGACGACCCGAGCCTCGGCACGCGCCTTGGCTCGCGGCCCTCGATTGGTCTGAAACAGCGGCAGGGGGAGCGATAGAGTTCCGAGAACGACCGTCGCGTTGGCTTCGTTCGCTGCGCCTTCGCGCGCTACCCGCACGCCGAGCGAAGGTTCCGGCCAAGCGTCTCGGTCGGCCGCGCGCACGCGCGTTTCGGATTCGACCCGCGCGGCTTCCAGGGTGCGCAGGCGTGGCTGGTGGCGGCGCGCCGCCGCGAGCAAGGCAGGTCCCGCCGGAGGATTCTGCGGCAAGTCGAGGGACCCGGCCGGCTCGGGTGCGCCGCTCGCGGGCCAACCCGCGAGCGCGCCGAGCTCCAGGCGCGCGTGAAGGTAGGCTTGCTCCGCGGCGATCTCGGCGACGCGCGATTGGCTGAGCTCGCCGTCGGCCAGGCGTACCGAGAGCGGAGACACGTCGCCCGCCTTGAGCCTTCGCTCGGTGATGTCGAGCAGGCGTTCCTGAAAGCCGAGCAAGCGCTCGGCGGCTCTGAGGCGCTCGCGGGCCACGAGCGCGCGGTGAAACGCCGCGTGTACGTCGCGGTGGACTTCCCAGCGGGCCTCGTCGAGCTCTGCCTCGACGCGCCGTCGCGTGCGTTCCGCGGCTTTCAGTCGGAGGCCGCGCTCGCCCGCGATTTCGAAACGCTGAGACAAGCCCGCCTCGAAGTCGAAGCGATCGCCGTCGCCGCCGATGCCGGGCCCGGCCGCGAGCGACAGCTCGGGGTTGTCGGGCAGAAGCGGCTCGGCTTCTGCCACGGCCGCGTCGCCGAGCGCGCGTCGAGCGCGCGCGACGCGAAGCCGCGGTGCGTGCCGGTCCGCGTAGGCAAGGATGGCATCGAGCGAGACGACGTCCGCGTCCGCCGGCTTCGGCAGCGGGACGCGGGGGACGTGCACGGCGTGGTAGTCGCGGTGCTCGGTGCGCGCCGGCGACAGCGCGCGCGGCTCCGCGCCGGCGCAGCCGCACGAAAATACCAGCGCAGAGAGCGTGCCTACCGCGCGGGCGAGCATCGTCCTATTACTACTTACGATAGTAGTAATGGGCGAGGCGCGACTCGGAACGCAATGGAGCTGCATGACTTCAACCGAGACCGGCGAGCAGCGCGAGACTCTCGACGCCGCGATGCAGAACGTCGAGGGGGCCGGTGCCGGCGAAATGCGGAAGCACGGTAAGCAGCGCGGCCGCGGATGCGACGAGCCCGAGGCGCTGCTGCGGCGTCGCCGGCCCGGGCCACTGTGCCGCGTAGCCGAGCAGAAGCTGCACGCGGACCTTGATGCCGTCGACGCCGTGACCGGTGAGCCCCGCGCCGAAAGCCGCCGCTGGACGCGTGCACGCGACGGCCAGGATGCTGCGAGCGAGCGAAAGCGGATCGGCGCCGTGCTGCACCGCGCGGCGATCGCACGACACTTCGCGAGCGAAGCAATAGCGGGCGAGCTCGCGCTCGAGCAGGCGCCCGAGCGGATTGACGGTGAGGGCGACCTGAGCGACGAAGAAACGCAGCGGGTCGCCCGCTCGTGCGTGCTCGAGCTCGTGAAGCAACACCGCCTCCAACTCTTCGTCGCTGAGCTTGCGGACGACGCGAGCCTCGATCTCTATCACGGGACGCATCAACCCGCGCGTGCAGACCGGCGCGCGGCCGCTCGCCACGACGCGAATGCGCCGCGCGAAGGGCGAGAGCGAGTGGTTCGAGTGGCTGCGGCGCCGCACCCGTTCGGTGCTGGCGCGCGATACCGCCGTCTCCGAGCGGGGCGCCGGCGGGCCCTTGGCGCGCCGCGCCGCGCCGGCGCCCAGGATCGCGGCCAGCGCGAGGCCGAAGAAAACCACGTCCTGACACAGCTCGTCGCCGAAATGGTCGACGAGACACGCCGTGAGCGCCGCGCCTTCTTCCGATTGGTGCGCGGCCGCGGAGACCAACCACAATACCGGGCCCAGGGTGGGACCGATGACGAGCGCGTAACGCAGGGGAGTGCCGTGCGCGTCGATGCTGTTCCTCGCGCCGGGCATCGCGGCGAAGGCGGCGCGCGCCGCCAGCGTGAGCAGCGGGACCGCCAGAAGGAACACCGCCATTGCCCCGAACACCGGAAAGTAGAGCTCGGTCATCGCCCGCGCTCCCGCTTGCGCTTGCGGATCAGCGCTTCGAGCTTCGAAAGCTCGTCTGCGTCGGATTCGGCAACCTGCTCGACCAGGAGCGCCAGCGCTTCCTGGTGACCGAGACCGGAAAGAGAGCTCAAGAGCTCGCGAGCCATGGTTTCGGAGAACTCCGCGCGGCTCATGATCGGCCGATACACGTAGCGGCGACCGTCGCGCACGCGAGCGAGCAGGCCCTTGTCGTGCAGGCGCCCCACCGTCGTCATGACCGTCGTGTAGGCGATGTCGCGTTCGCGCTCGAGCTCGCGCTGTACGTCGGCAACGCAGAACTCGTTCCAGCGCTTCGTCCAGACGGCGTCCATGATGTCCGCTTCGAGGTCGAACAACGCGGCGCGGAGCCCCACTTGCTCGGGGCGAAAGCGGATGCCTTTCATGGGAAAACCCGCGAGGAACATCTCCTATAGGCGATAGTAGGTCGCGCGTCAACCCGGCTCGATCTGCTCGCAGTCTCGATCGGTGCGAGGGGCCGCGCGCAGGCGCGGCCCAGGAAAGGAGGACTTCGGATGGTGGACGAAGGCCGGGACGTCGCAGGCTCCGGGCAGAGGGGAGGTGGAGCGCGTCGGCGCGCGGAGGGCTCAGGACTGCCGAAGAGCTGGGTTATGGGGAGCTCGAGCAGCGGGCGTCGGCCCGAGGTGTTCGGTCAGGCCTTCTGTTTCCTTCGAGGGTGGATCGGCCCGCCCGCAGCGTGCCCGCGCATGGTCTCAAATTCCGAGCTTGCGCAGCATCTCACAAAAGGATCGGTAAGGGACTCCAGCCTCCTCGGCTGCCTTGCGACGCGAACCGTGCTCCGCCAGAAGCGAACGCAAAAAGACGTCCCGAAAGCGCGTTTCCGCCGCGTGCAGCTTGATGCCACGGGCCCACCGGCCTCTCGAAGGCAGCTCGGGCGCCGTCGGGCTCTCCGCGTAGGCACGGAGGACGATTCTACGAGCCTGCGCCAGTGAGCTCAGCCGCATCAAGGCGGTGGGAAACCACTCGGACAGACCTGAGTTTACCCATGGCGTCCAGTCGAGCGGTTCGGATCGGGTGGTTTGCCGCTGCCTTCACCGCGGCCGTCGCCGCCGTCTGGCTCGTGGCCCACTTCCGTCAATCCGATCGAGCGCCGCAGCAGCGCGCCGCGGCCGAGTCCGGCGCGCAAGTTTCCTCCGAGGAGCTACAAAACATCAAGAGCGCCATCAAGCTCCTCGATCGAAAGTCCTCCGTGCTCGAAGCGGCCGTGACGGCGCCGGAACGCCTTGCCGGCAGCGAGGGCACGGAGGCGGCAGAACCCGTGGAAGCCGAAGACACACGGTCCGATCTCGAGATCCATCGGGACGTGCTGCGAGAGCTCGACGTGGTACTCGCGGCGGATCAGGGCGAGCTCGGGGACCGTCGCTCTTCCGCCGAGACCTTGCGACGCGAGTTGGCCGCGGTGACCCGTGGCCAAGCGCGAATCCTGGAGGCCGAGTGCGCCACGGCTTTCTGCAAGGCCGTCATCGAAGAGGACACCAGTGCTCACGCGGAAATGGATACGAATGCCCTGATCGACGCGACACCGTTCTTGAAGCAGGAGGCGATGTTCGACTACGAACGGGAAGGCTCGACCAAGCGCACCATCGTCTATGCGGCGCGCGAGGGGCAGTCGCTTTCCCTCGCGCGCGGGCTGAGCACGGAGGTGCCGGGCCCCGGAGAGCCCGCCCCGTCTCCGTGAGCCGCCGCGACG
This sequence comes from Polyangiaceae bacterium, assembly GCA_036393455.1. Lineage (GTDB taxonomy): Bacteria > Myxococcota_A > Polyangia > Polyangiales > Polyangiaceae > DASWGX01. The sequence continues at coordinate 1,523 of DASWGX010000266.1, read as the reverse complement.
ATCGACAGCGCCGCGAGCACGCTCGGAAACCGGAACTCGTCGCCTTCGTGAAACTCGCGCCGCTCGGCTACGGGCGTGTTCGCGCGCCGTGCCATCACGAGACGCCGGATGCCGCGCCGCGGACGCGCAGCACCTCCTTCAGGATCGCCAGGTCTTCCCGCGATCGAATGACCAGAACGCGAACACGGGAGCCGGCGGCGGAGACGACGCGATCGCTTTTGTTCGCGTCGAGCGACGCGTCGAGCTCGAGGCCGGCGAAGGCGAGCGCCCGCGCCACGTCTCTCCGGATTTCGCCGCTATTTTCGCCGATGCCTCCCGTGAACACGACGGCATCGACGCCGCCGAGCGCGCCGGTCATCGCGCCCAGGGCGCGCCGTGCAGAGAGCACGAAGCGGTCGTAGGCGAGCCGTGCCCGCGTCGAGCCGCTCTCGGCGGCCGCCAACACCTTTCTGAGGTCGTTCGAAACGCCGGATACGCCGAGCAAGCCGGAACGGTGCGTCAGTGCTTCGCGGAGCTCGCCGGTGCTCAGGCCGCAATGTTCCTCCAGGTAAAGGAGCAAACCGGGATCGACAGAGCCCGAACGCGTCGCCATCATCAGACCTTCGAGCGGCGAAAAGCCCATCGTGGTGTCGACGGAGCGCCCGTCTGCGACTGCCGTGATTGAGCAGCCGCTCCCGAGGTGGCAGACGACGAGGTGTCGCGGCGTTTCTCCCAAGAGCTCGCTCGTGCGCTCGACGGCGTAGGCGACGCTGAGGCCGTGGAAACCGAAGCGACGCAGGTCCCAGCGTTCGGTCCATTCGAAGGGGAGGGCGTAGCCCGAAGCCGCGTCGGGCAGCGTCGCGTGGAAGGCGGTGTCGAACGCCGCGATCTGCGGCAGCGCCGGGAAGGCGGTGCGCACCGCGTCGATTCCCGCGAGCGCCGGCGCCATGTGCTCGGGATCGAGGTGTTTCAGCCGCTCGAGCGCGCCGCGCACGCTGTCGTCGATCGCGACCGCTGCGCGGAAACGCGGCCCGCCGTGGACGATGCGGTGGCCGACGACGTCGAAGCGCGGCGCCCGCCGCAGCGCCGCGCGGAGCTGCTCGGTGCGGTCCGCGTCGTTCGCCGACGTCCAGGCTTCGTCCGCTCCGGCGACGAGCGCGGCGTCTGCGCCGAGCACGGTCCACTTGAGGCTGCTCGAGCCGGCGTTCAAGACGAGCACGCGGATCATGTGCCGCCGCGGCGTTCCCCGAGCTCCGCGCTAAAGGCCCACTCCTTGATCTCCGGCATGTCGTCGCCGAAGCGCTGGATGTATTCGCGGTGCTCGATGCGCTTCTCTTGCATCGCCTGACGCAGGTGCGCGGCTCGCGGCGCGAGCTTCTCCACGCGGTCGGCCACGTCGATGATCAGGTGAAAGCGATCCATGTCGTTGAGCACCGTCATGTCGAACGGCGTCGTGGTGGTGCCCTCTTCCTTGTAGCCGCGAACGTGCAGGTTCTTGTGGTTCTTGCGGCGGTAGGTGAGCCGGTGGATGAGCCACGGATAGC
>DASWGX010000265.1:0-5042 GCA_036393455.1 Polyangiaceae bacterium | reverse complement strand
GGGATCACCCGCTGGCCGAAGCGTTCTACCTCGAAGAAAACTGGCACTGCCTGGCGGCACGCGTTGCAATCACCGTTCACCGCCACGACGCCTACGAGCGTTTCTGCCTCGATTACGCGCGGTTCAAGAGTCGCTTCTTGCTCGACGGCGACGACGTGCCGCCCGAAATGCGCGGGGCCTTCGCCGCGACGTCCCTCGTGCCTCCTCCCAATACCGCTACGGCCGGCGTCGGCGAGGTCTTGGCCGCCGCGGTCGAGGTGGCACGCGCGCGCGGAGAGGACAGCGAAGCAGAGAGGGCACGGCTCCGGAACGTCCTAGAGTTTCTGTTGCGCCAGCAATGGGATGCGACGGCGTGCGTCGTTTGCAGCAAACCGCAACTCGTCGTGGGCGGCTTTTCCGATTCCATGTTGAGACCCGAGCTGCGCATCGATTTCACGCAGCACGCCTGGGCCGCCCTCGGCCATGGTGGTCGAGCGCTCGGCCTCGTGGAGCCCCGTTCTTGACACAAGGCGAGCGATTCTTCGCGGGCTCGCTCGTCATCGGCTTGTTCGCTCTTTCCCTTCTTCCACTAACGTTCGAAAGTGGCGAAGATTCATTCCCGTTTTCCAGCTACCCGATGTTCTCCAGGCCTCGCAGGCAAGCGGAGACAGTGCAAGCCCTGGCTCTCGACGAAAAGCGCCGCGCACACGTGCTTCCTCCGAGCGTGGTCGGCAGCGAGGAGGCGATGCAGGCAGCGGCCACGCTGCGTCGAGCCGCCGCAGGCGGCGGGCGCCGCGCCAAAACGCTCTGCCGGCACATCGCCCGGCGCGTCGCCGCCGACGGCAATCTCACGGGCGCGATCGCGGTGGAAATCGCCCGCATCAGCTACGACCCGGTCCGCTACTTGACGGCCGGTCCGACGCCGGGCCGGCGCCGCCGCGTCGTGCGGTGCAAGGTCCCCCGGTGAGCACCCCGGAAGCACTGTGGCGCTGGGCCGCTCCGGCGGCGCCGCCCGCGCGGCTGGCGGCTCTGCGCATTTCGGCCGGAGGCTTCGCCCTCGTCTACCTGATCGTGCGGACGGGGTACCTGACGAGCTACGCCGAGCTGCCCTCGCAGACGTTTCACCCGGTCGGCGTCGCCAGCTGGCTCGAGCAGCCGCTTCCTCCAGCGGCGGTCTACGTCTTGCATGCTCTCGCGCTCGCAACGGGCGGGCTGTACCTGCTCGGCGCACGCTTTCGCTTGAGCGGTCCCGTGTTCGCCGCGCTGCTCCTGTGGGTGCTGACGTATCGCAACAGCTGGTCGATGATTTTTCACACCGAAAACTTGCTCGTCCTGCACGTGATCGTGATCGGGCTCTCGCGCGCGGCCGACGCATGGGCGTTCGACGCGAAGAGGGACGCGCCGCCCTCCGCGCGTTACGGCTGGGCCATCCGTACGCTCTCGGCGCTAACCGTTCTGAGCTACGTCTTGGCCGGCGTCGCCAAGCTCCGCAACACCGGCTGGGAGTGGGCGCTCGGCGACGCGCTCAGAGTACAGGTTGCCTACGATACCGTGCGCAAGATCGAGCTCGGGAGCTTTCATTCGCCGCTCGGAGCGTACCTCGTGCGCCATGCGTGGGTGTTTCCGCCTTTGGCGCTGGCCACGATGGCGCTCGAGCTCGGCGCTCCGCTAGCGCTGCTGCGCGAACGCTGGGGGCGCATTTGGGCGTTCGGCGCCTGGGGGTTTCACTGGGGCGTGCTCGCATTGATGGCGATCACGTTTCCGTACGCTCTCTCGGGGTTCCAGTTTTTCTCGTTTTTTCGGGTCGAAACCTGGAGCCCGCTCCAGGCGACGGCACGCGCCGTGAAGTGGCTCGCGCGGCGCGCTCCGAGACTCGGAGCGACGACGCTGCTGACGTTCGCGCTGCTCGCCGTCACGAGCCACACGCGCGCCGACGAGAAGGCACGCGCGGGCCCAAGCATGGAAACGATGACGGATGCCGATGCCCACGACGCAGCTCCTCCGCCGTCCCGCGCCGCGTCCCCGAGCCCGTCGCGGAGGGCCGTCGCCATCGCGGGAGCGATCGTGCCGGGCCTCGTCGTGCACGGAACTGGTCACTACGTGCTCGGCAGGACGGGCACAGGCTCGCGGTTGCTAGCGCTCGAAGGCATCGGCGCGGGGATGTTCCTGGCGGGCGGGGTTCCCATCGTCCTCACGGGCGCCAATCGGTTCGTCGTGGGGCCCGCCGCGGCCCTGGTCATCGCCGGGTTCGGCGTGTGGTCGATGACCTGGTTGGCCGATGTGTACGGCGTTTCGTGGCCCGAGCACGCCCGGGGACGCGCGCCGCGGCACTTGCCGCGGCTCCAAACCGAGCTCGGGTACCTCTACGTCGATCACCCTCAGTTCTCCTTCCATCACCTGTTCGAGCAGGCGCTCGATTTTCGACACGGACGCTTGCGGCTGCGGCCCTCGGCGGTGTTCGCCAGCGACGACGCCAACGTGCGTTTTCGCGTCCTCGGCTCCTGGCGCTGGCTCGGAACCGGCGCGGCCCGGGCAACCACCGGCGATGGCAGCTTCACGGACGTCGACGTGGCACTGACGCACCATCGTTACGACTCGGACGGCTTTTCCATTGCCACGGCGGAAGCCATGCTGAACGGTCGTCTCGACCTGGGACGGCTCGCGGTCGATCTCACCGGGAGCTTCGGCGAGTTCGGCCTCGGGCTCGGGCTTCAGGCTTTCGACTACGACGTCCCGGCGCTCGGCTTCGCGACGGACATAGAACAGCTTCTTTTGGCGCGCTTTGGCTTCGGCGCATACCTCGGGGCCCCCGACGAACAAGGCGGAGAGGTTTCTATTTATTACGATCACCGGCACGACGGCTACGCGGCAGGCCTGCGCCTCGGCGGGCTCGGAAGCGGCGTGGCGGGGCACTTCGGGCTCTCGGCGAATTGGTACTTCGATGCAGCGTGGGGGGTTGCCCTACGGGCCGAGGTGGGCTCAGCCTATCTGACCGGCTTTTCGCTGCTGTTCCGCCAAGGAACGGCGCGCTAGGCAACGAAAGTCATGATTGATCGTCGTCCCTCGCCACGCTTCGCTCGCATCGCGCTCGCCGCCGCCTTCGCAACGTCGACCGCTTGCGTGCGGCCCGGTGAGGAACGCACCGAGCGCGATCTCGAAGTGGGTCGCGCCGAGGCCGACGGCGCGCGCGCGACCGTCGCAAACGGCCTCGCCCTGGTGAGAGACGTCTCGTCGCGCCGGTTGGAGCTCTGGTCGGGCGCGCCTTCCCTCGACGTCGACGTCGAGTTCGACGCGCCCCTTTCGGAAGGCTTCGAGGTCCTCGTCCACAACTCGATGACCGACGCCGAGATCGAGGTCGATTCGGTTCCCGAGGCAGGCGCGATCGTCGCTACCGATGCCGACCCGGACGATCCGGTTACGCTCAAGCGAGCGCGCGTCCGAGCCGACGGCGCGCGAAGTCTCAGGCTTCGCGTGGGCGCTCCGGACCGCGGCGTGTCCGGTCCGTTCCGCTTCGCGCTCCTCAGCGACGTCCAGGAAGCGATTGACCGCGTGTCGGACATCTTCGCGCGCATCAACCAAGAGCCAGACGTGCGCTTCGTTCTCGGTGCCGGAGACCTCACCGAGCAGGGGACGGCCGAGCAGCTCGAGCGCTTCCAGCGTGCGCTACGGAACCTCCACGCTCCCTACTACGCCACGCTCGGCAATCACGAGCTGGGAACGAGCCCTCCGCCTTGGCATGACTACTTCGGTCGCGCGAACTTCCACTTCGAGTTTCGCTCCGTCCATTTTTCGCTGCTCGACTCGGGGAGCGCCACGCTCGACCCGCTCGTCTACGGTTGGCTCGACGCGTGGCTGGGGGCGGCGCGCGATCGGGTCCACGTGGTCCTCATGCATATTCCGCCCCTCGACCCGATGGGCGTTCGCAACGGCGCGTTCGCCGACCGCGGCGAGGCAGGCAAACTGCTCACCCTCTTGGCCAATGCGCGCGTCGATCTCACCCTGTACGGGCACATCCATTCCTTCTACTCCTTCGAAAACGCCGGCATCCCGGCTCGCATATCCGGGGGCGGCGGAGCAATCCCCGAGCGTTTCGACGGCATCGGCCGGCACTTTCTCAGCATCGACGCCGACCCGGCGCTCGGCATCGGCGACATTCGGGTCGTCCGTGTGGACGAGTAGGCGCCCATGAGCGGACCCCCGGCTCGGAAGCGCGCGGCAACGTGAAAGAGCGCTGGATTCGCGCCATCTCGCACCCCGTGCTCGCGGACACGACGGTCTTCGCGATTGCCGAGACCGCGTTCTCGAACCAGCGACTCTGCGAGCTCGAAGGGCTCGAGGGCGGCCTCAGAAACTTCAATTATCGCGCGAGAACCGACGCGGGCGAGTTCGTCCTCAGAATCTACGGGACGGCGGACGCCGCGACGGAGCTTGAAGCGAGCGTCGCGCGCCTCGTCGCGCCCAAGGTCGCCACGGCGCGCTACCTATCGACAGGCTGCGCCCTCGGCCATCGCTACGCCGTGCGCGCGTATCTTCCCGGAAAACCGCTCTACACGCTGCTGCCCCGGATGTGCCCGGCCTCCACGTGCCGCTTGGCCGAGGATCTGGGTACCCTGCTGGCGGCCATCCATTCGTTCGAGTTCGACCGGTTCGGCGAGCTCGACGCGAATCTGGCAGTTTTTGCTCCCTTCGATTGGAACGACAACCCGCTCGTTCGCTACGTGCGCGCACGCGTCGACGCGGGCCCCGCCGCCCTGCGGCTCGGCGCGGCGCTGACCGAGGACATGCTGCGCTTCCTCTATCGCCACGGGGCCAAGCTCCAGCGCTGGTCGGCGCGACCGAGCCTCGTCCACGCGGATTTCGGACCCACCAACGTGGTGGTCGCCCCGGACGGGACCCTCGCCGTCATCGACTGGGAGTTCGCCTTTTCGGGGAGCCCGGCGTTCGACTTTGGAAACCTCTTGAGGCCTCCGCTCGACGCCTGCGCCGGCTTCGAAGAAGCCCTGATCGAAAGCTATCGCAACGCCGGAGGTTTCGCTCCGGACGAATGGCGCGATATCGCGCGC
>DASWGX010000264.1:0-5675 GCA_036393455.1 Polyangiaceae bacterium | reverse complement strand
CCGGCGTCGAAGCGAACCACGTCGTCGTAACTGGCGTCGGCGTCGCTCCGCGTCGATTCCCAGTACGCCACGGCGCGGGCCCAGGCGTCGCCGTTCGGCGCGAAGTCGCGTCCCTCGAGGTAGTCGTACGTCGTCTGATCGGGGTTGACGTAGCCGCAGCGGGCACCGGCTTCGATGCTCATGTTGCAGATGGTCATGCGCTCATCCATGCTGAACGCGTCGAGGGCGCTTCCGGCGTACTCGTACGCGTACCCGACCCCGCCCTTCACGCCGAGCCGGTTGATGATGTAGAGGGCCACGTCTTTGGCGTACACGCCGGGTCGCAAAGCGCCGTTGACCTCGATGCGCCTCACCTTGAGTTTGCTCATCGCGAGCGTCTGAGTTGCCAGCACGTCGCGCACCTGAGACGTCCCGATGCCGAAGGCGATGGCGCCGAAGGCGCCGTGCGTCGAGGTGTGCGAATCCCCGCAGCAGATCGTCGTACCCGGCTGCGTGAGCCCGCGCTCCGGGCCGATCACGTGCACGATGCCTTGCTCTCCGCTCGCCGGCGCGAAAAAGCGGATCCCGTGCTTCTTTACGTTGGTTTCCAGGGCGGCCATCATCTGTTCGGCGAGGGAATCGGAAAAAGGGCGCAGCTGGCTCTTGGTCGGAATGATGTGGTCTACGGTCGCGAAGGTGCGCTCCGGGTAGAGCACCGATAGCCCTCGCTCATCGAGCATGCTGAAGGCCTGCGGTGACGTTACCTCGTGGATCAAGTGAAGACCCATGAAGAGCTGGAAACGACCGGACGGAACGCGGCCGACCGCGTGCCGCTCGAAAACCTTTTCATACAGCGTTTTGCCCATGTCGATTCGACTCCTTGCCGATGCCGGCTCGGCTTTCGCGCGCGTAGGCTTCGAGCCGCGCGACCAGAAGCGTGCTGAAGTTGATGAACTGGCGGACCTGCTCCGCGTCGAACGGCAGCCACACGTCGCGGATGGCTCGCTCACGGCTGCGGCGCAGCGCCGCCATGACTTGCTTCCCGCGGGCGGTGAGCTCGTACTTGCGCTGACGTCCGTCCGACTCCGATACGCCGACCGAGATGAGGCCCTTGTCGTTCAACTGGCGCAGGATCTTCGAAACGGCCGCCGCCGAGCTTTCCCTGCGCCGCGCGAACATCGACGGCATGAAGTGCTCGGTCGAGATTTCCTCGAGCACGCCCCACTGTTGGTCCGTCAAGCCGACGCCCTGCGCGAGCTGAGCGCGGCGCTCGCTGAAGGCTTCGCTCAAGCGTCCGAGGCAGTCGATCGCGGAGTGGATTTCGGTCACCCGTCCAGCTTCGGGCGCCGGCTGCTGAACCATGGTTAATAATTGAATCAGGTTAACTGCGAGGTCAAGCTCCGCTGGCGCTTTTTTCCTGGCAGCGCGCTTCGGCTAGGCGGCCGGCTCTTCGTGCCGCTCGTCGTCGAGGGCGCGCGCTTTCAGCGCTCGCTCGCGAGCGAGCTCCTCGTCGAGCTCCCGGCGCAGCGCGAGGATTTTCGCGCGCGCGAGCTCCTTGAGCCGGGGCACGTCCGCCTCCGTCATGCCTTCGGTGGAGATGGGCGTTCCAACTTTGACCAGGCCGCGCGAGCTCGAGGCGCGCCAGTCTCCTTTCCTGAGGGCGCTGGCCGTTCCCGCCACGGCGAGCGGGAGCAGCTCGGCGCGCGCAGAGATCGCGAGGCGGAACGCGCCGTCCTTGAACGGCAGGAGCTGGTCCTCACGCGAGCGAGTGCCTTCGGGAAAAATTATGACCGGCATTCCGCTCTCCACGTAGCGGGCGCAGCGGGCCATGGCTTCCTTGGCGGACTTGCTGGAGCCGCGCGTGACGGCGATGTCCCCCGCAAGCCACATGCCCCAACCGACGAACGGGATGCTGAACAGGCTCCTCTTGGCGAGCCACTTCATCTCCCAAGGTAGGTGGCAGATCAAGAACGGGTCCGTGTGCGAGCAATGGTTGCTCACGCAGACCGTCCGCGACGGCCGCCGGGCAGGGAGCTCGCCGTGGATTTTGAACTTCCAGAGTGGAGTGAGCTTCACGATGGCGATGGCGACGCAGCGGATCCCCCTGCCGGTGATGCGGCGATTCCCGTCGAATGGCCAGACGAGCAGGAACATCGAGCCCACGACGAGGAAGCCGAGCATCGAGAGAAGCCCGAGCTCGATCCAAGTCCAAATCGCGAGCAGGGTGCGAAGCATGATCATCTCGGTGTCGGAGCGGGCAGCTCGTTTCGCGCGGTGGATCCCGAAGGGTCCAACTGGGTCAGTCTCGTTGGGCGGGTCTTGTGCAATAGTTTGGCCCGATTCGCAAGCGGCGGCCCGATTCGGGCTCGGGCTAGCTTCTTGGCGCCCGGTCGAGAGCGGAGCGGTCGATCTCGAGGCTGCCGGACTTCAGCAACTCGTCGAGAACCTGCTGGCGCGGACGCGGCGCGCGCGAAAGCGCGCGAGCGCCGAGATAAGGCCACAACCGGCGCCGAAAGCCAGCAGGCAGGACGTTCTCGAGATACTCGAGCGCAGTGCCACGCAGCGCCTGGTCGTCGCTGAAGACGGCGCGCAGACACAAGAGCAATACGGCCGGATCGAGCGAAAGGCCGAGCAGTGTGAAGATGTGCTCGAGACCGTGATGGACGCGTTCCCGCAAGTCTTCGTCGATGAGCCCTCCTTCGGCCAGGCCGTCGCTCAGCGTGTGGGAATCGACCAGCCGCTCGCTCGATTCGAGCTCGTGCTCGGCGGCCGCGAAGACCCGCTCCGCGCCGAGCTCGATCGCCACGCCACGCCTGCGGAGCGCGAACAGGGCTTGTCCGCAGCGGAAGCGGACTTCGAAGTGTGGATCTCGAAGGCCGCGAAATAGGCCGTCCACCGCACGCGCGTCGTCGGAGCTCTTGAGTATCGCCGGAAGGCGCCGCCGCACGACTTCCGGCTGCTCGAGGTCGAGGAGCGCGTCGACGAGCTGCCCCGTGATCCGCGTGGCCACACCTTTAAGCGCGCCGGAAGCGTGCGCGGCGAGCACGTCCTTCGCAAGCAGGGGGATCACGTGAGCCGTGAGTCTGTGATCGAACGGTACGCTTTGCAGCACCGTCATGGCCTCTGCGGGGTTGTCCGAAGCGAGCACGTCGATGCGCTGCCCGAGCGATCGCGCCCTTGCGCGCGTCGCGTTGCTCTCACTGGGTTCGCCGGCTGCTTCGAGCTCCCTTTGACGGCGCTCGCCGAGCTCGGCGATCTGCGCGAGCAGCTGGCGACGATCGATGGCAACCGCCGTTTCGGCGAGCGTGCGATGCGTCGTTCGGTCGACGACGTCGATCGAGTCCAGCTGGACGGCACCCGAGCGCAAGCTTTCGGCCAGCTGCTCGACGTAGCCGTTGTGCAGCTTGAGCGCCAGGCCGAGCGCGGCGGCGGAACCAACGACGGCGAGGCCGATCAGGCTTTGATGCGCCGCGACCGGCAGCAGCGCCAGCGCGCCCAGCACGAGAACGCTGCCGGCGGCGCTGCCCAGGCGATCACTGGCGACATCGATCAGCGTCTTGGCCGCGCGGCGCCGGCGTGCGGGCAGGGGCGTGTAGAAGAGCTCGTAGCCGGAACGAAAGAGCGAGTTTTCGAGCACAGCGTCGACGCCGCGCAGGGCCGTCACGGTCGCGAGGCCGAGATTGAAGACACTCGCCGCGGCGGTGACGAAGACGGCGCCCGGCAAGAGCGCGACGGTGCCGCCGAGCCCGAACCGCTTGAGCGCCTTCTTGCTGAGCGTGCTCTGCACGGCGAAGGTCAAGAGCCCGGTCGTCGTGTAGAAGACAGCGAAGAAGGACATCAGCGACTCGCCTTTGCCGATCGTCTGGGCGGCTTCCGCCTTGAAAACGTAGTCGACGATCGCCGAAACCACCGCCGTCAGGCCGACGAGGACGCCCAGATCCCGGAGGTAGCGGGTGCCCTTGATCATCGCGATGGCGGAGCGAGCTGGCTCGGCTTCGGGCTGAACCCTCGCGACCGCCTTGCCCAGGAAAAAGAGTGCCAGGGCCGCCGCGCTGCTGAGGGCGCACAAGACGAGCAGCATCGCTTGCATGGTGAGCAGAGCCGCGACGCGTTCGGCGGCGACGCCGCCCGCGAAGCCGCCAAAAGCGGCGCCCGCCGCGATGCGGGCTACCGCGGACTTGGCCGTGTGCGGGTCGAAGCGCTCGCCAATCGCCGACCAGAAGCCGCTGACCACGATGTTGCCCGCGACGCTCACGTGCAAGAACATCGCGACAGCGCCCGCCTTCGGCGAAGAGGCCACGACGAAGTATTCGACGGCAAACAGCACGCCGTTCACCAGAAACGCCGCGGGCGCCACGCGCGCTGGCGAGAAACGACCCAGAGCGCGCGAGAAGACGAGAGCCAGACCGAGCGAAAGCACCGCTGACAGCAACATGAAGCTCGGCAGCTCCGAGACGCCCAGATTGGACAAGAACAGCGCGTCCCGCGTCGCCTTGCCGCCAACCTGCTGCGCGATCATGGCTGCTGCCGCGATGGTGGCGGCGCGCACGGCCGGCACCGACGTGCCGCGCTGGGAGAGTGGAGGCGTCACGGCGGGAGTGTATGACCTAGCAGGCCGCCTCTGTATACTCGCGCCGTGTCCTCACCCCGCGTTCGCGCGACCCGCCTCCGCGACTCTCGACAGGACCTTTCGCTTCACACAGGATCGGGTGGCGCCGTTCGTGCAGGGCGCCTTCGTCCTTTCGGTGGTTTTCTGGTGGTCGGCGGACCAGCGCTCAAGCGTGGTCGGGGGAGTAGCCCTGTTCGCCGTGCTGTGTGAGGTCGAGCCCCTCCGTTTCGTCGTTCTCCGTGACGCGCAGGCCGACCACGGCCTTGACGATGGTGACGATGACGAAAGTGACGACGCAGGCGTAGACGGCCGTCGCCGCCACGGCGATGAGCTGCACCCAGAGCTGTCCGGGGTTGCCGTCGATGAGCCCGGACCCATTTTCGTTGATGGCCTTTTGAGCAAAGACGCCGGTCAAGAGGGCGCCGATCAAACCGCCGATGCCGTGGATCCCGAACGCGTCGAGCGAGTCGTCGTAGCCGGCGCGCGTCTTGTACACGACGGCCCCGTAGCAGACGACGCCCGCACACAGCCCGATGATGATCGCCGCCCAGGGCGCGACGAATCCGGCGGCCGGCGTGATGGCGACGAGCCCCGCAACCAGGCCCGAAGCGATGCCGAGCGCCGTCGGCTTCTTGCGATGCTTCCATTCGATGAAGAGCCAGCCGAGCGCGCCGCCCGCCGCCCCGAGGTGCGTCGCCATGAACGCGGTTGCCGCCAGCTGGCTCGCGCCGAGCGCGCTGCCCGCGTTGAAGCCAAACCAGCCGAACCACAGCATGCCGGCGCCGAGTACCGTCATCGTCAAGTTGTGGGGGATCGCCGGCTCCGTCGGATACCTCAAGCGCTTGCCCAGCATGAGCGCGACGACGAGCGCGGAGAAGCCGCTCGTCATGTGCACGACCGTGCCGCCCGCGAAGTCGAGCGCGGCCATGTCGAAAAGCCACCCGCCTTCGGCCCAAACCCAGTGACATACGGGCGCGTAGACCATCAGCGACCACAGGGCGGTGAACAACAGATACGCCGAGAACTTCATGCGCTCCGCGAATGCACCGGAGATCAGCGCTGGGGTGATGATGGCGAACATCATCTG
>DASWGX010000263.1:0-2895 GCA_036393455.1 Polyangiaceae bacterium | reverse complement strand
CCGCCGAACCTTGGGCCGCGATCTTCGACACGGCACCGGGCCGCGTGACGTTGCGGTTCAGCGCCCCGCTACGCGCGATCGGGCTCACACCGGACGGAGCTCGACGGCTTGCCGCAAAGCTCCTCTTGCTCGCCGAGACGGCGGACCGGGAATGCGGATGCGCCGAGACGTATCCTCAGCTTCGCCCCGACGCGACGAGCCACGGTCCCGGGTGTCCGCGGTCCGGCACGTTCTCGGCACCGGCTGAGGGACTGGAGGCCTGCCCCGTTGTCGACCTACACCGGGAGCCCGCGTCATGAGCGCCGCGGAGCTCTCACAAGCGGACTACGAAGCCTTGGAGCTCGAAGCAATCGAGGCCCGCCAGAGTTTCCTTGAAGCGCTGGCGGGCGCTCCGCGCGTCGCACGGGCCTATGCGCAGTGGCAGGGCGCGGAGCGCGCGGCGTTCGAAGGGCGGCGAGCACGAAGAGAAAGCGAGGTTCAGCATGGATAACCCCCCGTGCCCCGCGTGCGGATCGTCCGACGTCATTCCGATCGAATACGGCTATCCGCTGGACGACAAAGACCTCATGGAGCGGCACCGGCGCGATGAAGCGGCGATCGGCGGGTGCCTCGTCGGCCGGCCCGGGGGCGATCCGGCGTGGCAGTGCAAGGCGTGCAGGAACGAATTCGGGAGCAAAGACGATGACTGAAACGAAACCCCGAGGCACTTTCTACAAGACAACCGCGGGCGGCTACTCGGTGCGCGCGACGTTGGCGCGCAAGCTCCGCGCTTCGTTCCCGATGCCAACGTGCACGAACGACGCGGAGGCCGCCGAGCGCGCGGCCCTCGTGGGCGAGATGGCCTACCGGTTCAAGCGCGCCGGCGTTGCCACGACTCCGGAGGCGCGCCGGTTGCTCGAGGGCGCGGCCGCCGCTGCACCGGCGCTGCTCTCGCACTGGACGGCCGTCGCCGGCGAGCTGCTCGGTGCCGAGGTTCGCCCCAAGGGCGCCGTCACGGCCCCGACGTTCAAGGCCCTGGCCGACGACTGGACGAACGGAAAGCTGGCCGAGCGTCACCCCGACCACATCAAGGCGAAGGACTCGGAGCTCGATGCCTCACGGCTCAAGACGTTGTGCGCAATCGACGTTGGCGGAACGACCCTCGGCTCGGTGCCGCTGGATCAGTTCCGGCTCGACCACGCGGAAGCCGCCATGCGCAACTTGCCGGCCCGAGCGAAGCGGCCGGGCACGCGCCGTCACTACGCGCAGCTTATCAATCGCGTGCTCGCCCTCGCCGTGTACCCGTGCCGCTACATCGAACGGAGCCCGCTCCCCAAGGGGTTCATGCCCAAGGCGGGCAAGCCGCCAGCGTTTCCGTACCTGTACCCGGCGGAGGAAGCGGCGCTCATGGCGTGCGACGACGTGCCGCTCGGGTTCCGCATGCTCTGGGGTTTCCTGGCGCGCGAGGGTTGCCGCGTGTCCGAGGCGCTCGGCTTGACCTTCGCTGACTTCGACTTCCAGCATGGCACCGTGTCGCTCGACAAGAACAAGACGGACGACCCCCGAACGTGGGCGCTCGGGGCGGACGTGACGGAGGCACTGCACCTTTGGCGAGACCGGCGCCAGGCGAAGCGCTCCGAGCCGATCTTCCCGGGCATCAATCCGGAGGTCGATGGGCTCGCCAAGACGCTACGCGGGCACCTGCGGGCCGCGGAGCTCGAGCGCAAGGAGTTGTTCGACGTCGGCACGAACCGCCGACCCATGCGCGTCCACGACCTTCGGGGCACGTTCGTCACCTTGAGCCTGGCGAACGGCAGGACCGAAACCTGGGTGGCCGACCGCACCGGCCACAAGTCCAGCCAAATGCTGAACCGCTACCGCCGGCAGGCCCGGACGGCCGGGGAGCTCGGCCTCGGCTGGCTCGCTCCCCTCGCCGGAGCTCTGGGGCTCAAACGAGCCATCGGTGAGCCATCGGGGGCTAATAAGGAAGTAACAATTGTGGACGAATCGAGCAGGATTCACCTTGTGGGCCATTCAGGACTCGAACCTGAAGCCAACGGATTAAGAGTCCGCTGCTCTACCAATTGAGCTAATGGCCCGCTTTTGGCTGTTTTGATGCTGTTTCGTGACTCTGAACCGGACGGCTGGCCGCTACCTGATGGATCAACGATGGATCGTTGAGGTCGGGGAGTGCTTCGGCGAGAGGGGCAAGCGGGCCAACGGGGAGCTCAGTAGCAGAACGAGCCGCGCGCCGGTACCGGTTGATCATCTGACTGGACTTGTGGCCGGTTCGGTCGGCTACCCACGTCTCGGTTCGGCCGTTGGCCAGGCTCAGGGTGACGAAGGTGCCCCGGAGGTCGTGGGCCCGCATCGGGCGCCGGTTCGTGCCGCGCTCGTGGAGCTCCTGCCGGTCGACGCCAGCCTCTCCAGGGCGGGCCTGGCGCCGGTCTCGCCACCTTCGGAGTGCTTCGGCGACGGACGGGTCGAGCGCCCACGTCCGGGGGTCGTCCGTCTCGTTCTTGTCGAGGCTCACGGCTCCGCGTTCGAGGTCGACGTCTCGGAAGGTCAAGCCGAGCGCTTCGGACACCCGGCAACCCTCGCGCGCCAGGAAGCCCCACAGCATCCTGAAGCCGAGCGGCACTTGCTCGCACGCCATGAGCGCCGATTCCTCGTCGGGGTACAGAAACGGGAACGCGGGCGACTTCCCAACCTTGGGCATGAAGCCTTTGGGAAGCGGGCTCGTCCCGGTGATGCGGCACGGGTGCACGGCGAGCGCTAACGAGGCTCGCGCCTCAGACCAACGAATCATGTAGGACGGGGTAGAGGTAGGGCTTGGGGGGGAGCTTGAGGAAGGGGTCGCCTCGAGGCAGCCCCCTTGCGCAAGGTGTTGTCCGTCACGAGGTCACGGGGTGCGTG
>DASWGX010000262.1:0-7004 GCA_036393455.1 Polyangiaceae bacterium | reverse complement strand
CGGAGATTCCGCTTCGCAGCGAATCGAGCTCCAGGAGTACGTGAATGTCGTAGAGCTCCAGGTCTTCTTTGCCGTAGCGGCGCGTCGGCCCGGCGCGCGCCGCGCGGCGCTCGTCGGCGATCTCCGCGACCGCGGCTCCTGCTTCCGCGACGCGACGCCACACCGGCGCCTCGGGCGCGAGCGTCTTCAGCCAGCTGAGCTCGACCGCAAGCGGATTGAGGTCGGAACCCTGGGCGAGCCTGCCTGCGCGGCGTGCCTCGACCAGCGCCGTTCCACTGCCGCAAAGCGGATCGAGCACGTGGTCCCCCGGGCGCGACAGGGCTTCGACCAGGCGCGCGGCCGTCGCGGCGTGAAGCCGCGCGGGGTAGCTGTGAAAACCGTGGACGTGCGCGCGCGCGGCGGGGTCATCCGAGCGCACGCGGAACGCCCAGCGGGCGATCGCGGCGTCCTCGCCGTTCTCGCCTTCGACTCGCGTCGGGCCTCCGACGTGCGTGAGCGCGCGCCGGCCGCCGGGCTCCGGCGCCTTTCGAGCTTGCCGGCTGACGGCTGGGCGCGCTGCGCGGGACACGCCGGTGTCGTAGCACGGACCGCGCGCTCAGCCGATGCCGCGCAGATCCGTCGCGTCCTTCACCCGGTTCACTCCGACCACGAACGCGGCGGTCCGCATCGAACAGCGGTAGTGGTTCATCGCGAGCGCGATGTCCCGGTGGGCCTCGGTCATGATGTGCTCGAGCCGTGCGTTGACCTCCTCCTCGGTCCACGTGAGCTTTTGCGTATTTTGCGTCCACTCGAAGTAGCTCACCGTGACGCCGCCGGCGTTGGCGTAGATGTCGGGCACGCAAACGACACCGCGCTCGTTGAAGATTTCGTCCGCCTCCCGCGTCGTAGGGCCGTTGGCCGCTTCGAGCACGAAGCGCGCGCGCACGTCGCGGGCATTGTTCTGAGTGAGCACGTGACCGAGCGCGGCGGGCACCAGAACGTCGCATTCGGAAACCAGCAGAGCTTCGTTCGAGATGCCCTCGGCGCCGGGAAACTCGACGACGCTCCCGGTGCGCCGCACGTGCTCGAGCAGCTTCGCGACGTCCAGGCCGTCGCCCTTGAAGACAGCTCCGCGCACGTCGCTGACCGCTCGAATGACGGCGCCCTGCTCCTGCAAGAGGCGAGCGAGCCAGCTTCCGACGTTGCCGAACCCCTGGATCACGAAGCTCGTTCCGGAGAGCCCGCGGTCTTGGCTTTCGAGCACTTGTCGTATCGCGATCAGGCAGCCGCGCCCGGTGGCGGCTTCGCGTCCGAGCGAGCCGTGCAGGCTGACGGGCTTTCCGGTCACGACCGCCGGTGTGAAGCCGTAGTGGCGGCTGTACTGATCGAAGAACCACGCCATTACCGCGGCGTTCGTGTTCATGTCCGGCGCCGGGATGTCTTTGTCCGGTCCGATGTCGTCGGCGATTTGGTCGACGAAGCGGCGCGTCAGTCGTTCGAGCTCGCGGCGCGACAGCTTGTTCGGGTCGACCTGAATGCCGCCCTTGGCCCCTCCGAACGGAATCGACACGACGGCGGTTTTCCACGTCATCAAGCTCGCGAGCGAGCGCACTTCGTCGAGGTCCACGTCGGGGTGGTAACGCAGCCCGCCTTTGAAGGGCCCGCGTGAGTTGTCGTGTTGCACGCGATAGCCGATGAAATTGCCGATGGACCCGGCGTCGAGCTCGATGACGAGCTCGACGCGAATCTCGCGGCTCGGGGTCCAGAGCAGCGTCTTGTAGCGATCGTCGAGCTTGAGGACGTCGAACGCTTGCTGGAGGTATTGATTGGTCGTCTCGTACGCGCCGGCTGTCATCTCGTCCCTTTCAGTTCATATGGCCTTCGGTTCGCGTCGCCGCGCTTCACTGCGTCCTGGGGCGGCTTCCCTTCCCGCCCCGCCTTCCGACTAGGTTGCCTGGGCACCGGCCTCGAGCACCAGACTGCGATAATCCTCCACCAACGACCACAGCTCTTCGTCGGTCAAGATCCGATGTGACGATTTCGCGCGCTCCACGATGGAGGCTATCAACGCGCTGTCCTTCGGCACGCCCCGACTGTCGAGCCAGTACACGACGTTGGACGCCCCCGACATGTAGCCGACGCAAATTTCCTGCCGCCTTCCGAACATGCCCGCCGGCACGCCGCTGTACACTCGGTCCGCAAGCCAGGCGGAGCCTTTCGCCTGCGCCTTCATGATGGCGGCGGCGTGCACGCCGGTGCCGGTGCGGAACGCGTCGCGGCCGACGAGCGGATAGTTGATCGGAATCGACCACCCGAGCGCGCGGGCCACGGCGTGGCAGTAATCGATGAGCTTGGTGGGGTCGTGTCCGTCGACCAGGCCGAGCAAGCGCAAATTCAAGATGATGAGCTCCATCGCGGCGTTGCCGACGCGCTCGCCGATGCCGAGCGCCGTGCCGTGCAGCCGCGTCGCGCCTTCTTCGAGGGCGGTGAGCGCATTGATCAGCGCGAGGCCGCGATCGTTGTGGCCGTGCCAGTCGAGCCCCGTATCGGCGCCGAGCGAGTCGAGTACGTTCCGCGTGAAGCGCACCAGCCGCCGCGTGCCCTCGGGCGTCGCGTGGCCGACCGTGTCGCACAAACACAGGCGGCTCGCGCCGTGATCGACGGCGAGCTTGTACAGTTCGGCGAGCACTTCGGGACGCGAACGCGACGTGTCTTCCGTCACGTAGGTCGCCCTGAGGCCCGCGCGGACGGCGAGGTCGAGGGCGCGCGCGCTGTAACGTTTGATCTGATCCAAGTCCCAATCTTCCGCCAGCGCCCGGATCGGGCTCGAGCCGACGAACGCGTACACTTCGACGGCGATGCCGGACCGCTGGGAGAGCTCGATGATGGGCGTAATGTCCGCGGGAATCGTGCGCGCGGAGCACGCGACGCGCAGCGTCAGCCGTTCAGCCGCGACGGCGCGGCAGAGCCTGAGGCAGTCGTCGAAGGCGCGCTGCGAGCTCGCGGGCAGCCCGATCGTGGCAAGGTCGATGCCAACCTGGTCCATCAGGTGCAAGACCTGGAGTTTGTCGTCCACGCTCGGATCGCGAACCGACGGATTTTGCAGGCCGTCGCGGAACGTCTCGTCCAGAAGCTCGATGCGGCCGGGGACCTGGGCCGGCGCCAGCGCCGCGTTCCAGTCATGGACGAGCTCCCCGGGAGGCTGGATCGGCATGGGGACGGCAGTATACGCCGATCGGGTTGCGTCCACGAGCGCTATGGGAAAGTCTACTCGGCGTGAAGCTCCCCCAGTTCGCTCAGCTCCTGGTCATCGCTCTTGCCGCTATTGGCGTCTATTCCTTCGTAGTTACCGCGCAGGACGGCGAGCGCCGGCGCGTCTGCGCGCCGCTTTGCGCGGCGCGTCCAAACTACGCGGCCGCCAATCGCCTCGCCCCCGACTTCGAGCTCCCCTCGCTGCGCGGCCCCAAAGTGCGACTGTCGAGCTACCGCGGCAAAGTCGTCATTCTGAATTTCTGGACCAAAACATGCCGGCCGTGCCTCGAAGAGATGCCGTCGTTCGCGGACTTGGCCAAGGCGCTGACGTTGCGTCAAGACCTTCAACTCTTGACGGTGTCGACGGACGAAAGTCTCGAGGACGCGCGGGCGACGCTCCAGTCGGTGCTCGGCGGCGAGGCCCCTTTCGAGGTTCTACTCGATCCGGATTCGGAGATCGTTGCTGGCAAATACGGCACCAAACTCTATCCGGAAACGTGGTTCATCGATTCCCAGGGCGTGATTCGCGCGCGCTTCGACGGTACCCGCGCGTGGTCGAGCGCGTTGATGCTGGACCTGGCCCAGACGTTCTCGGAGCCGCACACTTGTCCCATCGTCTTCAAGGGTGCGACGCCGTCGGGGCCCGCCGCGCAGATCTGCGAGAGCGTCGGAATCGCCGGTTAGGCGGAGGCCTGTCATCGTGTTATCGTGACGGTTCAGCGAGTTCGGTTCGATGCGCAGTAGCGACCTCTGGCTTTTCCCGGCGCTCGGCGCGCTATTTCTGCTCTCCGATTCGTGTGGGGGAGGCGAGTTTCGCTCCGAGTCCTCCACGGGCTCCTGCGGCGCGGACGCCGAGTGCGCGGACGGCGCGCGCTGCGACGTCGGACGGCGCGTGTGCGTCGAGTGCCTGAGCGACGCCGACTGCGGTGACGCCGAAACGTGCATCTCCAAGACGTGCCAGGCGGTCGTGCGTTGCAGCGTCCCCGCCGACTGCCTTCCGGACAGAGTCTGCGACGAAGGGCTCGGCCGCTGTGTCGACTGCCTCGGCGACGGCGACTGCGCGGCGACGGAAGTGTGCGTCGCCGCGACCTGCCGACTCGGTTGTGATTCCGACCTCGATTGCCAACCGCTCGGTTTGCTCTGCGACACCGAAGCCGGGTTCTGCGCGGATTGCCTGATCCACGACGACTGTGCGCCGTCCGAGTACTGCGAAGGCGGTGAATGCCAGGTCGACGCGTGCGCTCCCGGTCATACCGAATGCTCCGGCTCGGACCTGTTGCGCTGTTCGGAATCGGGCTCCGGCTTCGAACTCGAGGCGTGCAGCGACGGGTGCAGCGGCGAGCCGGGAGATGCGGCTTGCCAAGGCTCGACGGGCTCGGGCAGCGGTCAGGGCGGCGCGGCCGGCAGCGATGGCAGCACGGGCGACCCGGGAACAGGCGGCACCGGAGGCGTCGGTGGAATGCCTGGCGGCGGTCCGTGTCCCGTGGACGCGAATTCCTGCGTTACGCTCGTGGACGGCTGCCGGCTCGAGCTTTCGGCGACGTTCCGCGACTTCAACCGCACCCATTCCGACTTCGCGGTGTCGTGCGACGGCCTCCTGACCGGTCTCGTCGCGCCGGAGCTCGACAATCAAGGCAAGCCGGCCCTCGTCGCGGCCTCGACCCTCGGCTGCATCCAATCGACGGCAACCTACGCGGAGTGGTACACCGACGGTGCCGAGCGCGCGACGCTTCCGGGAATCATCACGCTGTTTGCCGACGGTGCAAGCGGCGCCTTCGTGAATCGCTGGGGTCCGAACGGCGAGAAGTGGACCACGCAAGCTGGCGCCGAGTTCTTCCGGTACTGCGGTCCGGCGGGCGACGGCTGCGGTACCTGCGCGATCGGCGCTGGAGAAGTCTGCGACGACCCCTGCGACTCTTTCGGGCTCCCGAGCTACAGTTGTGCCGTGAGCGCGCCGGAGGAGTTCGACGGCAACCCGCTCTTCTTTCCAATCGACGACGACCCGGGCGCTCTCGTGGACACTCGCGGCGAGGCTCGCGTGCCGCCCGACTATGGCTACCTGGGCTGGCCGTCGGATGCCGACGTGCTCGGCACGTCCGTCTTGCACAATTTCCATTTCACGACCGAGCTCAGGCTCCGCTTTCGGCACCGGGCCGGCGCCGGCTCGACCTTCCAGTTCATCGGCGACGACGACGTCTGGGTATTCTTGAACAACCGACTCATCATCGATCTCGGTGGCGTCCACGTGCCGGAAAGCGCCGCCTTCCAGCTCAACTCCGGCCTCGACGCGGAGTACGGCCTCGTCGACGGCGAGAGATACGAGATTGCGGTGTTCCACGCCGAGCGCAAGGAAGAGGGGTCCTCGTTCGGCATCTCGCTCGGCGGTTTCGAGCTCTGCCTCGAGTGACGGCGCTGCTCCGCCCGCGCCGCGCCGATCAACGAACCAGATAAATGCTGTCGATGCAGAACGAGAAAGACGCCGCGCCCGCGATCACCGACGGAATCTTGAACTGGAGCGCCAGCACGGCGCTCGGGTCGAAGCTGTAGAGCACGCCCGACCCGCCCCAGTCGTCCTTCACCATCTGATCGAACAACAGATAGTCGGACAAGCCCGCCGAAGCCTTGCCGTCCGGCGGCCCTGCAATCTCGCACGCTTCGGCCGAGCAAACGCCACCCCACGTCGGGTCCATGTTGGTGACCCAGGCCTGCAGCACCGGCGCCAGGCCGCTGACTTCCCAGCCCACGCCGATGACCCCGTAAAGCGTCGGGTCCCAGGTGTACTTGGAGTCGGTATCGCCGTGATAGTTGAAGTCAAAGCCCACGGAGATGCCCCAGTTTTCCGAGGTGGGCGAGCACAGGATCCCGGTCGCGCAGCGCGTCGTTTCATCCCAGTAGAGCGATGCGCAAGGGTCTCCGAACGCGTAGAACAGGCCGCTGATTCCGTATTCGCTGTTGGGAGCCTCCTCGGAGCTCGCGAAGTTCTCCGTGATCGCGAGCTCAGTCAGGATGAGCGTCGAGCCGCCGCCCGCGCCGCTGCCGGTGCTGCTCGACGTGCCGCCGCTGCCCGTGCTCGTGCTCGTGCTCGATGTGCCGCCCGACCCCGTGCTGGTCGACGAACTCGCGCTGGTCGCACTGGTCGTGCTCGACGCGCCACCCGTACCGCTCGCCGACGTGCTGCCGCCCGCGCCGGACACCGTACCGCTGCCCGAGCTCGTCGTGGCGCCGGAGCACTCCGACGTGCACGACGCCGTAAGGCAGGCCACGTAGGCCGTCGCCGCGTTCCTGGCCGCCGTGGACGCTGACTGGGCCGTGTCTTGACAGTCCGCGATGCACCCGCTGTCCCCGGGGTCACAGCCCGTGGTGCACTCGCGCAGTGCCGTGCAGCCGGCGGTTTCGTTGCAGGCTTCGAGCTCCGAGTCGCAGCGATCTTCACCGCATGAGCGACACGCCGGCTGAGCGAACGGATTCGTGGAACCGTCGGAGCTCGAGCCCGTGCCGGAGTCCGACGCCGAAGAGAATTCCTCGCCCCCGCACATCGTGAGCCCCGTCACGGCAAGCGCCGTGACGATGATTCGAGGTACGGTCCCCGTCCTCGGGCTGCTCGAAGCCGTCACCAGCATGCTCTAAAGGTCCTCCACCGTGGACGCTGAAGAGTTACCCGAGCGGCAGCGAGGGTCAAGCGTTGCGTGGCAGCCTTGATCGGTGTTGAGAGCCGCGCGCCGGTGCGGCCCCGCTCCCGCCTGCCCGAAGCCTCTGCCGGACCGCTCCCGACT
>DASWGX010000261.1:0-4640 GCA_036393455.1 Polyangiaceae bacterium | reverse complement strand
AACGCCACCCAGGAGCGCCCGATCACGGTCACGCTTCGCGCCGGGGCCGAGACCAAGCTCGAGCTACCGAGCGAGCAAGCAGGAGTCGGCTCCCTCCGCGCGTCCGGCCCCGAGGATCGAATCCTGGTCGAAACTGAGTTCGGTCCCCTCGCGACCTTCGAGCTCGTCGGCCCCGAACGCATCGACGCGACGAACGTTCAATTCGCTCTGTTGGCCTACAAGACAGCGCCGGAGCCGCTCGCATCCGGCCAAACCTTCACCGCCGCCGGCGCCTACACGACTTCGATCGGCGCGCTGGCGTCCCTGTCCGTCGGCGACGACACCGTCTGCAGCTCTCATCCTCCGGGCACCTTCGCCCTCGAAGCTCTCCCATCGTCGAGCTGCGTCGTCTATCCAGGCATCGGCTACGGCACCTACCCGAACGAGCCGCCCGGCACGCCCATCGAAGTCTCCGCCGATCTCATGGCATCCGGCCTGTGCGAGCTGCGCCTCACCGCGCCCGATTTGAATGCCGGCCAAGGCCTATCGACGGACTTTGCGGTGACGGTGCTCAACGTCGAAGGGCTGCTGCGTAGGCCGTAGCATCAGTGGCTGGGCGGACGCGGTCGCGCAGCGGCGTGCTCCGGAGGTAGCCGGTGGCATTGCAGTCCTTTGGAGCGCCGCTTGACGGTGCCGGTCACGTCGGTTGCTCGCTGCTGCGCAGGAGGATGTCGTGCACCTGAACGTGCGGGGGCGCGCCGAGCGCGTACATCACCGCATCGGCGACGTCGTCCGGCTCGAGCGTGCGGTGCCGCGAGTAGAGCTCCACCGCAAGGCTCTCTTGACCGAAGAACCCGGCGTGAAACTCGGTCTGCACGTAGCCCGGGCTGACGGCGGTAACGCGGATCGGCGCGCCGATTTCGCGTAGCTCGAGCCGGAGCGACTCGGTGAGCGACCGCACCGCGGCCTTCGTCGCCGCGTAAACGCCGCCGCCCGGGAGGACGCGATAGGCGGCGAGCGAGCTCACGTGAAAGATGTGCCCCTCTCCGCCCCGCTCGCGCATTTGGCGCACGGCCTCGCGTGTGCCGATGCAGAGCGAGAGCACGTTGACGTCCAACATCTCGCGCCACTCCGCGATCTTGCCGGACACGAGCGGCGCCGCGAAGCCGACGCCCGCGTTGTTGACTAGGACATCGACGCCACCCCATTGATCGCGCACACGGTCGAACGCCCGGAGCAGCGAAGTGTCCTGAGTCAAATCGACGGGGAGCTGCATCACCGAGCCCTGGCCGAGCTCGGCCGCCAGTACCGCCAGCCGCTCCTTACGCCGGCCGCAGACGGCGACCCGCAGACCGGCGCGCGAAAGCTTCCGCGCCGCGGCGCGCCCGATTCCACTCGAGGCGCCCGTGACGAACGCCACTTTGTCGCGCCACCTCTCGACACCCTGCACGGAATCGACACCCTGCACGGAAGCTACGGTTAAGGGCGTTGCCTAGCACGGGTCAAGTGGATTTTTCGCGCGAGAGCGAAGCCCTGCCTCCCGGCGTCCGCATCGCTCGTTCTTCCGGTTACGGCTTGCTTCGCGAAAATCACAACCTGGGAGCGACACAACGATGAGAGCGAGAGCTACCGCAGCCTTTGCCGTGCTTTTCATGGCTGGCTGCGCCGGCGGCGAAGGCGACCGCGATTCGAGCGAAACCTTCAGCCCGGCGGGCCTCGGCCAGCTGGAGGAAGCCTCGACGGGGGAAGTCTACGAAGGCGAGCTCGCCGTCTATGTGCACGACGCCTTGGACGGGTCGGTTCGTTACCATTACTACCTCGACGTCGATGGTCGAACGCGGCTCGAGCTCGGCTTCGACGCACCAGAAGACGGCCTGGCAGGTTTGATCAGCCAAAAGGCGCGCCTGCGCGTGCGGGGAACGCTCGACGGCCAGCGGCTCCGCGTGTCGCGCATCGAATCGGCCGACGCCGGTTCGGGGCCTCGTACGCTGGAGCAAGCCTTGACGGAAGAGGCCACGACGGCCGCGCTCGTGTCGGGCAACCGCACCGCGGCGGTCATCCTGATAGGCTTTCAAGGCACGCCGAACACGTTCGACCCCGAACGCATGCGTGCCTCCGTGTTCGACACCACGGGCAACTCGGCGTCGGCCTTCTATCTCGAGGGCTCGCGCGGTGCAACGCGGCTCATGGGCATCCAGGACCCAGAGGGTGGAGACGTCTTCGGCCCCTACACGGTGAGCTACACGAACTGCGACCAAGCGGGCGACGGCGATCTGAACCGCGGCAACGAAGCCATCGGCACCCAGGCCCGGCAAATGGCCGACGCGGCGGGCGCGAACACCAGCGCGTACGATCACATCATCCACTATTTGGCCCCCGTCAGCAGCGGCTGCGCTGGGGGCGGCGTCGCGGGAGGCAACGGCTACACGTGGATCTTCGGCGTCGGCATCAACGCCGCCTGGGACTACGTCGGGCACGAGGTCGGACACAATTTCGGGCTCCCACACTCCTCCTGGTACACGGGCGCCACCGCCAACAACGGCGGCGTCGTCAGCTACAATGGCTCGACCACCAACAACGAGTACGGCGATCCGACGGACATCATGGGCCGGCGCAACTTCATGTTCACTTCGTTTCACCTGGAGCGGCTCGGCTGGCTACAGCCTGCGAACGTGCTCTTGCTGGAGGAATCGGCGCGCGTCCTACTCTCGCCCATCGAAACGGCGTCGAACGGCGTCCAGTCGCTGCGCGTCGCGCGCAACGGGACCGGTAACAATGCCTTTTTTCATTTCGAGTACCGGCAGCCGCTCGGTCAGTTCGACGACGGCCTGGAGAGCGAGCTCACGAGCGGCGTCCTTCTTCGCGTCGTCGGAGCGACGACGGGAAGAAGCACCGGCAATCCGCACCTGCTCGACATGACGCCCGGCTCACGCTCGGGCGACAACGACACCATCGACGCAGCCCTCGTGCCGGGCATAGCGTTCGAAGACGGCGACATGCGGGCCGAGGTCGTCGAAGTGACGCCGGAAGCGGCCACCCTCGACATCACGCTCGGCGGCATGCCGCCGGATCCGGGTGATCCCATCGGCACCGGCGGCGCGGCCACCGGGGGAAACGGCGGAACGGGCACGACAGGAAGCGGCGGCGCGGGAACCGGCGGTGACGCCGCCACCGGGACCGGCGGCGTCGGGGGAGCCGGCGCCACCGCGGGCGGAACCGGCGGTGGCGTACCCACCGGAAGCACCGCGACGGGCGCGGGCGGGGTGTCGCCAGGTGCGGGAGGCGCCGTGATTGACGGCCCGGTGAGCATCGGGGCCGCATCGAGCGCCGGAGGAACGCCGGGCGCCGGAGGCGGCATGGCCGGCGTTGGAGGCGGCGTTTCCACTGCGGGCAGCGGCGGCGACGAAGGTGGATGCGCCTGCCGCATGACGCCGAAGCCGAAAACGCCCTATGGCATGGCGTCGTTCCTCACGATGGCGTTCGGTGCCCTCCTCGGGCGCCGAAGGCGTCGAAGCGCTACCGCTGCGCGCGATGATGGCCGAGTTCGAGGCGGCCCGAAGCGTTACGGGTGAATCGAAATCAGCGTCCCGCGGCGCAGCGAGAACGCGCCGTGCCACGCCATCGGCACCGGCGGATCGGTGAAGTGAAATAGGAAGCGCGCGTCGCTCGGGGACAAGTTGATACAGCCGTGGCTTTTCGGCGTCCCGAACGCGTCGTGCCAGTACGCGGCGTGCAGCGCATAGCCCTCGCTGAAGTACTGGACGTAGGGTACGTCGCTCAGCGCGAACTCGCCGCCCACCTCGTCGCCGCTCATGGTCGCGGTCACGTGCTTGGTGTGGATGCGAAACTGCCCGCGGATGGTGGCGCGAGTCTCCTCCGGATCGCCGAGGCCGCCGGCGCCGGTCGACACCAGCGTGGCGAACACGGGCCGGATGCCGTCGTAGACCACCAGGGTCTGCTGCACTATCGACACGTCGAGCCACGTCCGGCCCGGGCGATCGAAGCCGCGCGGAGGCCGCACGGCATCGACGCGAACCAGATTCCGATCGAGAAGCCAGCCACCGGTGCGAGTCTCGAGGTAGCTCGCGCCGCCGGCCGTGACGCGCCGGCCGGTGATGGGCACGGCCTCGCGATACGCGAGCCCTCGCTCCGGCGTGAGACCCTGCGTCACTGGATCGCCGGCATACAGAGATGCGCCGCGCACCTTGACGAACACCACCGGCAAGCCGGCGTCGTCGAGCGCGATCCCGGCAAAGTCGCTCGGCGCGACTCGCTCCACACGCGCGAGCGACACGACGTTCATTTCCGTGGTCAGCCCGAAGGCGCCGGCGTCGGTTTCGAACAGACTCAAGAAAGCGAAGCCGCTGCGGTAAGGCGCGCGCTGCGGCTCGCCGGGGCTCGAGCGCGCATAGCC
The DNA here is from genome assembly GCA_036393455.1 of Polyangiaceae bacterium. Lineage (GTDB taxonomy): Bacteria > Myxococcota_A > Polyangia > Polyangiales > Polyangiaceae > DASWGX01. The sequence goes on along the minus strand of DASWGX010000261.1, from coordinate 247 downwards.
GAAGGGGGTCGGCGCCGGGCGTCCGTCGCGCAAGAACTCGGGTACGGAACTCGAGGGTAAACCGTGCCAGGCGCCGGCGGCGCTCCGACGTCGAGCAGCACCTGCCTCGCCGCGTCGAAGCTCGCCTCCGGAGGGAACGTGATCGTAGAGCAAGGGAGGCACGCCGCGCGGTTCACCGTATTCGTACGGGAGCGCCGAACGGCGATCCGGTCTTCGCTCGGCGGTGACCGCCATCGGGTGCCCGAGG
>DASWGX010000260.1:0-8613 GCA_036393455.1 Polyangiaceae bacterium | reverse complement strand
CCGCTGGTGCTGCCGAGCGTAAACGCGATCATCGCCCGTCCGACTTCCCAGGATTGCTGCGCGACGCTCGTCAAAAAGGCTCCGACGCTCAAGAACAACGAGGACAGCAGGAAGCCCACTAGGAGCAGCACCACCAAATCGCGCTGAAAACGCGTGACGAGTAGCAAGACGATCAGGGCGCCGAGCGCGCCGGCGACACATCCGAGGGGCAAGACCAATTCCGCTTCGAGCCATGGCGGACGCTGGCGCATACCGACCACGACGGCGAACAAGGCGGCCTGGCCGCCCAGGCTCGCGCCGGCGGTGGTGCCCAAGATCGACGGGCTGGCGAGCGGGTTGTTGAACAGACCCTGAACCATCACGCCGCCGACCGACAGCGAGGCTCCGGCCAGAAATGACACGGCGAGACGGCTCGCTCGGAGGCCGAGCAGTGTCTGGCGCAGCGAGCGGTCGGCGAGATCAGCATGGCCCACGAGCAGGCCGAGCGCCGCGACGGCTCCGGTCGCTGCCAAGAGGAAGAGCATCAAACGCGGGTAGCTCGGCATGGAAAGGGCCGCCCGGGCCGGCTCCAGCCGGCCCTTCAGGGACCATCGGCGTCGCCTATACTACGGCGTACGCTCCTTGGGGCCGTGACAGACGGCGATCGATCAGCTAGCTCGCCCCGAACGTCCAGAGACCAAGCCCGAGTTCTCATGCCCACCGAGACCGCCCTCAGAGATTCCGAGCCCGACGCGCCCACGCCGGCCCAGCTCTCCATCCTGGTCGACCGAGCTCTGATGAGCGAGGAGCCGGACGCCGAGCTCGAGCGCCTGGCGAAGAGCGGCTTGCTCGCGCAAGTGTATCCGGAAGTCTCGGCCATGGTGGGCTTCGGCGGTCAGGGTCAGGGCCACAAGGATCTCTGGGAGCACACCAAACAAGTGGTGGCTCAGACCGTGGCCAAGCGCGAGGTCCGCTGGGCGGCTCTCTTCCATGACGTCGGCAAGGTGCAGACGTTCGCGGTGGAGCGCGGCAAAGTGACGTTTCACTCCCACGAGCTCGTGAGCGCCCGCTTCTTCGACCGGGCGGCGCGTCGATCGGGCATGGACGAGTCGTTTCGCAAGCACGTGCGCTTCCTCGTGCGCCACCTGGGCTACGTCGAGGGCTACGGCGGCGACTGGACCGACAGCGCGGTTCGGCGTGCCTACCGCGAGACGGCTCCGTTCTTCGACGACTTGGTAGAGCTCGCGCGCGCCGACATCACCACCAAGCACGCTCACAAGCGGCGCCAGCACCAGACGCGAATGGACGAGCTCGAGCTTCGCGCGCGCTCCATTGCCGCCGAAGACGCCAAGCTTCCCCTCTTGCCCAAGGGGCTCGGCAGCGTGCTGATCGAGAGCCTGAGCTTGACGCCTGGGCCGCGCGTGGGCGAGCTCATGGCCGAGCTCAAGCGGGCCGTGGAGGCGGGCGACCTCCCCGAACGCGCCGAGCCGGGCGTCTATGTCGAGTATTTGCGCGGGCGAGGCTGACGCGGCGTGCCGAGGCTCACGCGGCCGTCAGTGACCCGAAAGATGGTCGGCGGGACAGGCACAAGCGGGGCGCGAGCAGCGGACGTTGAGCCAGTGCGCGACGATGAGAAACCCGCTTGCGACGATGGAGAGCAGGATCTCCGAGACGCCGCCAGGTTCGACGACCGCCACGAAGGCAAGCAGCCCTAGCCCGGCGAGCAAGGGCGGCAGCGCGCGCGTCTGCCGGTGCACCCATGCGCCGCGCCCCACCGCCACCAAAGCCACCAAGCCAACCAGCGGCGCCAGGTGCGAGTGAAAGTAATCTTCGATGGCGAAAGGCAGCACCAAGAGGGCCAGCGGCATCGCCAGGCAGTGCACGACGCACAGGCTGGACAGGGAAATCCCCACCAAGTCCAGGCGCCGCCAAGGCTGGCGCTCGACGCGCTGGAGGGGCTTGTGCGCCGCTATGGCGAGGGATTCACCGGGCATCTTGGTCGGGCGGGCACCCCGTCGAGGGGCGGGGCGGCAGCAGGACGGCGGGGAGCGGACGATAGCCTACCGCCCCTCAGACGCAAGATGCGCGCCACGGAACGAGCGCTCCGCTGGGCCACCCTCACCGCCGGTACTGAACAGGTGAATCGACGGACTTTTGACGCGGCCCGGCTTTTCTCACCGGTCGAACGGCGATAGAAGCACGAAAAGCGTCGATGCCGGACCACGGCGGGCGTCCGAGCCCGCTTCGCGTGTCGGACCCGAGAACGAGCAGACCTATGGCGGGAGCTGTCCAATCGACGACCGGACCTCAGGTCGACATCGTCGCCGCGCTCGAGGCCTGCGAAGCAGTCTTCCACAGCCGCGATGCCCGGCGCGCCCTAGAGCTTGGACGTGCCCTCGAGACTGAACAACCGAAAGAGGCGCGAGTTCTGGTCGCCGTGGCGCGCATGTATCTCGAGGCCGGCCTGTCGAGCGATGCCAAGCGGGCCATCGACGCCGCCGGGCGAGCGCTCGCGGCCGTGGCCTACGACTCCACGCCCGTGCTCGAATTTTCGGAGGAAGAGGGGAGCCTGCCCCACTTCTCGTTGCCCGATCTCGAGCCCCCGGGCCTCGAGGCTCCCGAGCCCAGCCCTTCCCCGGCCGCGGCTGAACCCCTCACGAAGAGCGAGTCCGCAGCGCCGCCGCGGCTGGTGTCGAGTGTCCCTGCACCACCCAAGCGCCCGGTTTCGGCGCCACCGGTTCAACACACGCCGGCTGTCACTCTGGAGGACTTCGAGGAGGAAGAGGACAAGACGGTCGTCAACCTACCCAAGCCCGACGAAGAGCCGAGTCTGCCGCGCTTTTCCATGCCGAGCTCGGTGACGGAGTCGAGTGCGCCGTTCAGCACGCTGGACGAAGAGAACACGCTGCACCGACTACCCAGGCTCGCGCCGGCCGTTCTGGCCGCGCGCGTTGCTCGTCACTACGAGAGCCTCAAAGGCCTGCTCGGCAGGCTGCGGCTCCCCGAGCGCATGGGCGGCTCGACGTTCAAGATCGCGGCGGTCTCGGGCGCGGCGTTGGCGTTGGGGCTCGTCGCATGGGCTGGCTTCGCGTACTCGAGCGGGAGCGGTCGATACGAAGCGGCGCGACAGCGCCTCGACGAGGCGGACAAGTTGATGACTTCGCTCAATGTCGAGGATCTTCAGGCTGCCGAGAAGCGGTTGCTGGGCCCGTTCGAGCCCGACGGCGCTCAAGCGACGTTCGGCTGGCTCTTCGGAGGTTTCGGCGATCTCGAGCCGCGAGCCTCCGCGCTGCGGGCGCGGCGGCAGATGCTGCTCTCGCTCGTGGATCCGAACGCCCCGGCCGACCTGAAGGCTCTGGACTCCGCGGCGACGAACGAGGCGAACGCCGCGGAGCTCGCCGCGCCGCAGCTCTTCGTCGCCGCCCGAGAACGGCCGGACCAGCTGAAAGAGTTGCTGCAAACCTGGGACCCCAAGCTCGAGCAAGACGCCTTGTACCAGCTCGCCGCCGGCATCGCTCTGGATCGTCTCGGCGATCCCGGCTCGCTCGAGCGCTACGACGCGGCCAGAAGGATCGACGCGAAGCTCCTCATCGCCGAGGCGATGTACGCGCAGGCAGCCTTGCTGCTCAAGGATCCGTCGGAGGCCGAGCCAGAGGTTTCGAGCCTTCGCGAACGGTCGCGCACGGAGCCGACCCTGGTGCCGCTCGCAAGAGCGCTCGCGGCGCTCGGCTGGGCCGTCCGAGACGATCGCGGTCCGGTTCCTTCCGAACAATCCGAGCTCAGGACGGACGATCGCCTGCGCCTTCCACCCGCCCTGACCGCGGCGCGCTTGGCCGTCGACCTGGTCGTGACGTTGGAGGACGAGGATGAAGACGTCGAGCTTCGCACGCAACGCGCGCTGCGCCTCGTAGAAGAGGCCGAGACGCCCGCCCTGGCCACCGTCCTCGGGAAAATCGCGTTCGGCATGGGCCGCGATGCGGTGGCCGAGCGAGCTCTGTCGCGAGCGCGCAAGCTTGCCGAGCGCTACACGCCCGCCAGCGTCGTACAGGCGGAGCTCGACCTTCTGAAAGGGCGCTTCGCGGCAGCCAAGAAGTCGATCGACGGCGCCGGCAGCGCGGTCGAGACCAACGCCGTCCAAGCCGTCGTCGCCTACGAACGGCTCGACCTCAAGACCCTGGAGAAAAAACTGGCGGGGCTCGACACCGCACGCTTCAGCGCGCTGCGCCTGGCTCGCGGCGTTCTCACCGGAGAAACGAAGCCGAGCGACGGAGAGCTCGAAAGTCTGTCGCGGAGCGGAGCGCTCTGGGCAAACCTCATTGCGGTGGACGCCGCCCTCGATGGCGGCCGGATCGCCCTGGCCGACAAGCTCGCGGCCGGGTGGAAGGCGACCAGCGGTCGCCCCACCATGCTGCTGCGTGTCGGACGCCTCAAGCGTTATCAGAGCCACCTGGGAGACGCGGTCAAGCTCACGACGCATGCCTACGAAGCATTGCCGGACAATGGTCGAGCGCTGATCGAGCACGCCTTTGCGCTCGTCGCCGCCGGACGCGCGGATCAGGCGCTGTCCATCACCGAAGACAAACCGCCGGTCGGTGAACCCGCGCCAGGCTGGCTCGAAGGGTTCCTCGTGGGCGCGAAAAACGGCTGGGTAGCCGGCAGCATCAAGATTGGGTTTCTGCGTTTGCCGGAGGAGGAGGGCATTGCCCTACCTTGGCGCCTCGGCGTGGCGCGAGCGCTGGCCGTCGCGGGAGACCCGCGCGCGTACCGCTACCTCGAAAAACTTTCGGAAACGGCGCCTCGACATCCGGATCTGATCACCGCCAAGAATGAGCTCTGACCGGGCGCCGCTCGGGAAGCGTGCGCTCCCAATTCTCTGCGGCCGGGCCTTCTGCGCCGTGGCAGAATAGTAGATGGTGATTCGTCGCGACACCCCCACGGTCGCGCTCGTCGTTCCACGCGGCGCGCCGCAATACACGGGGCCCATCGTCCGGGGGGCCGCCAGCGTCCTTCGCGCCGCGCGCGCCAACGTGCTCACCCTGGTGGGAGGCGGACATCACCTCAAGGGCCGCGTCCGCAACTTGGCGTACGAGCTCCTGTCGCCGGACCTCGTGGACGGCGTCATCACGATCGGGGGAATGCTGTTTCTCGAAGAAGGCGCGGCAGAGCATTTTCGCGAGCAGTATCGAAATGTGACGATAGTCAACGTCGGGTCCGAGCTGCCGAGCTCGACGAACGTCCTGGCCGACAACGAACAGGGCATGCGCGATGCGGTGCGGCACCTCGCGGGCCTGGGGCATCAGAAAATCGCGCTGGTGCGCGGACCCCAACACAACACCGAGGCGGCAGAACGCTACCGCGGCTATCGGGCAGGGCTCGAAGGCGCGGGGCTCGCGCTCGACCCGCAGTTGATCGCGCCCGGCACCTACATGGCCTTGTCCGGCGAAAAAGCGGTGCGGCTCTTGATCGACGAGCGCGGTACGCAGCCCGACGCCATCATCGCTGCCAACGACGGCATGGCGCTCGGCGTCATGCGCGCGCTCAAGCGCCGCGGTCTTCGCATCCCCAACGACATCGCCGTCATGGGCTTCGACAACGTGCTCGAGTCTGCGACCAGCGATCCGCCTCTGACCAGCATCGCCCAACCACTCGTCGACGAAGGGGCGCGCGCCGCGGACTTGGTGCTCGCGCTCGTGCGCGGGCAGGCGGTACCGGAACGCGTCTTGCTCCCGACCGAGCTCGTGATTCGCGAATCGTGCGGCGACGCTGGCAACGGCGCGTCCACGACGGCGCTCGACCCCTACCGGCCCGGCGACGGAAGAGCGTGGCTCGACGCCAACGCCGAGGCCCTGTTCACCACGGTCCGGCGCGAAGCAGGCTGGTCGAGCTTGGAACAGGCACCTTTCGTGGACATAGCCCGCGGCGTCGTTTCCGAGCTCGAAGGCCTCGCCCCCGCAGCTCAACCCGAGGCGTTGTTGAAGCGTTCGGCGGAAGCCGACCTGTGGCGCTGGGTCAAGGCCCTGTCGCTGTTCGAAAGACTATTGGTCGGCTCGCTCGAGAAGGCCGGCTTGCCGACGGCGTCGGCGCGACAAGGCGTGGAGCGTGTCATCAGCGTCGCGGAACGCATGGCGGAGGCGGAACGCGCGCGCGACGCGGTGGAGGACGAGGCAGCTCTCGATCGCAGCACCCGCTTCGGCATGGCTCTGCTCCGGGCGCACTCGCAGTCGGAAATGGTCAATGCCGTGGCAAACCGGCTCGCCGAACACCCGCACATCAGAGGCTATCACATCTCGCTCCTGGAGCAGGACGAACGCTGGTCGCGACTGGCACTGAGCTCCTCGCCGCGCCCCGGCGAAGAGGATCAGCCGCTCCGTTTCATCACCCGCACGCTGCCGGACACGATTCGACCGCAGGCGCTGCCTTACAATCTGTGCCTGGCAAATCTCGGCGAAGATCGCAGCGCCGCCGGCCTTTTGGTGCTCGAAACCGCGCCGGAGCAAGCGACGCGCGTCGACGAGCTGGCGATGCAATTGAGCAGCTGGCTCGACGCCGGGCGCCGCGACATCCAGCGCGAAGAGGCGCCGGGGGAGCACGACCCGAGGACCGTGACCGGCAAGACGCCGGCGCGGATCGGCCGCTATCAGGTCCTGACCAAGTTGGGCTCCGGCGGCATGGCCACGGTGTACCTGGCCCAGACGGACGTTGCCGGCGTTGCCCGCCCCGTCGCGCTCAAGCTATTGCACACCGAGCTCGAGCAGGCGGGCTGGGCGGAGCAGTTGATCGAAGAGGCGCGCCTGGCCGCCGCGATCCGCCATCCCAACGTCGTGCAAGTACTCGAGCTCGGCGAGCACGCCTCCGGCGTGTTTCTCGTGATGGAGTTCGTCGAAGGAGGCAGCCTCGCCGTTCTGTTGCGTGCGATGCGCCAGGGCAGCGAACGTGTTCCTGCGCGCATCGTGGCTCGCATTCTGGTGGACTCCCTGGGCGGTCTGCACGCGGCTCACGAGCTCAAGGACGCCGAAGGCGTGCCCCTCAATCTGGTCCACCGCGACGTATCGCTGCAGAACATCCTGGTTGGCGTGGACGGCGTGACGAAAATAACGGACTTTGGCATCGCCAAGACAGCCGAGCATTTCGACGTTACCGAGTCGGGCGTGCTCAAAGGCAAGGTTCGCTACATGTCACCCGAACAAGCCTTCGGCCGGCGCGTCGATCGCCGGGCGGATGTCTGGGCGATGGGCGTCGTACTCTGGGAGTTGTTGACCAACCAGCGGCTGTTCGGCGAAGCCAACGAGGCCGCGACGCTGCTCAAGATCATATCCGGGCCGCCACCGCACGTTTCGACTTCGTGTACGGTGACACCGGAGGTAGATGCCCTGGTCGCCCGGGCCCTCGCCATCGACCCCTCGGAACGATTTCAGTCGGCTCGAGAATTCCGCAGCGCCCTCGTCAGTGTCTGGCAGGGCGAAGGCGGGCTAGCGGAACCCGAAGAGGTCGGGGCGTTGGTGAGAGATCGCCTCTCGCACTTCGAAGGCGGCAAGCATTTGATTTTGGACTCCGACACGACGCTGCGTGCGCGGCGCGCAAACTAGTCGGCTGCTAGGACCGGGTCGATGCCGGACTGGCTCTCGCAGGGAGCGCCCATTGGCCTCATCATGTTCCTGGCTACCGTGCTCGCCTTCGCGCGTCGCAAGGCCGGGCGGGTCCGCGCTCAGAGGGCCCTGCCCAAGCTCGCCGAACAGCTTGGACTGAGTTTCGTCGCACCTCGCTACGCGGGAATGCTCGGAAGCTTGAACGGCACCTTTCGAGGCTACGCCGTGCGCGTCGACCCCGACGAGCAGCGCCGCATTTCGGTGCGTTTCGCGCACGCGCCGCCCGTCGACCTCAGGAGCTACACGCGCGAGCACCATCGAGCGCCGTTCGGCATGGCCGACGTGTACTCCGGAGATCGTGTCTTCGATCGATTCTTCAAGACGCGCTTCGCCGCCGACCCCGTCGCCGACCAGCTCCGCGCCCTCGAGCGGCCGAGCCGGTTGCTCGAGCCCTTTCTAGGACGCTACTCGCGCCACGTGCAGTCGCTCAGCGTCACCTCTTCGGGTGTGACGTGCGTGCTGGATTTCGGCAGTCCGCCGTTCATTCCGGAAGAGGCCATACGCGCGCTGCTACCTGCCTGTACGGCGCTCGCGGAGATGATCGAACCCACGCAGCGACCGGACGCTGCCCGCTCCGAGCCGCCCAACGCCGAGGTGCCCTAGCCCGGCACGGCAAGCTACGCGACTCGGAGCTGTCATTCCGCCGCGGACAACGCGGCACATGCACCGTTTTCAGGTTCTCCGCGAGCTCCCCCGTCTGCAGCCACGCCGACCAAATCGATGCGGCGGACGACGACTTCGAGCCAGGACTGGGTTTCTGCTAGAATCTCGGAACTCGGCTCCACGGGGGCCGCTTTCACCGGAGAACGCACTTCATGTCAGCGAGAACTCGTTCACCTCGCCGTCCGTCGCGCTTCTTTCCCGCGACGATGGCGGCGCTACTCGCGCTCGGCTGCGGCTCGTTCGTCGACAGCGGCGATGACGGCGCTTCGACCGGAAGCGGCGCCACTGGAACCAGCGGCGGCAATGCGGGCGGTGCGACGGGGTC
>DASWGX010000259.1:0-2502 GCA_036393455.1 Polyangiaceae bacterium | reverse complement strand
CGGCAATGAAGCGCACGTCCACCTTGAGCGTATCGCGCCCCCCGAGCCGTTCGATCTCCTTTTCCTGGAGCACGCGCAAGAGCTTGACCTGCGTGGCGAGCGGCACGTCCCCTATTTCGTCGAGGAAGAGGCTGCCACCCTGAGCGAGCTCGACGCGCCCCGGCTTGCGCGTCACGGCTCCCGTGAACGCGCCTTTCTCGTGACCGAAGAGCTCGCTTTCGAGCAGCGACTCGGGCAGCGCCGCGCAGCTGAGCTTGATGAACGACCCGCCTTTACGCGCGCTTTGTTCGTGTATCGCCCTCGCCGCGAGCTCCTTGCCCGTTCCGGTCTCGCCGCGCAAAAGCACCGTGGCCGAGCTCTGGGCGGCGCGGCGCAGCCGCTCGCGAAAGGCCTGCAGCGGCGGCGACTCGCCCAGGAAAAGGCCGTCTCCCGCGGGCCGCTCGGGCGGCTCGGAGCGACGCGCGCGGCTCAAGCCGAGCGCTTTTTCCAGACAGAACAGGAGCTCCTCCCGCTCGAACGGCTTGAGCATGAAATCGACGGCGCCCGCCTTCATCGCCTCCACGGCCAAGGGAACCGTGCCGTGCGCGCTAAGCATGATGACGGGCACTTCCGGCCACTCGTCGTTGATTCGGTGCAAGAGCTCGAGCCCGTTCATGCCCGGCATTCTGAGATCGCTCACCACGAGGTCGATCGGACGCTGTTCGAGCAGCTCGAGGGCCTCCGTTGCGGAGCGCGCCACGAGCGCTCGAGCACCGGCCTGACCGAGCTGCGCGGACAGCACCGTGGCCACGGCGGCGTCGTCGTCGACGATGAGCACGGTGGCGGCAAGGACCGGTAGTTTTTCCGCCGGAGACATGGCGCGGAGGATACCTCAACTCGATACCGGTAGGCTCGCGGAGAGTAAGGTTCCCTTGCCGAGCCGGCTCGTTATCGTTAGCTCGCCGCCGTGTGCTTCGACGACGCGCTTCACGAAGTGAAGGCCGAGCCCGGTACCATGCGCCTTGGTCGTATAAAACTCGTCCGTGGCGCGCTCGAGCGAGCGGGCGTCCATGCCCATCCCTTGGTCTTCGATCGAAAGCGTGACGCGCGCGTCCGACGCTCGCGACGTCCGCACCGTGACGACTCCGCCGCCGGGCATCGCCTCGAAGGCGTTTCGCAGAGTGTTGTCGAGCGCGGCCTCGAGCAGATCGCGATCGAGACGGCAGTCGGGCAAATGCTCCGCGAGCGCGGCGCGTAGCTCGACGCCGGGGGGCGCCGCGAGCTTTTGCAACGAAGTCACGCGGCGGACCACGTCGTTGAGCGACCCGCGCTCGAAGACTGGAGCGACGCTCGAAAGCCGCTGGTAGTGGTCCACCGCGCGCTCCAGGCGCTGGACCTGCTCGACGATCAGGTCAAGATAGTCAGTTCGATCGTCGATCGAGCGGCCCGCCTCCCGTTCGGCCGCGAGGAACTGAAGACCGCCCTTGAGCGCCGCGAGCGGATTTCTGAGGTCGTGGGCGAGCTGTTCGGCGAGGCGACCGAGCGCCACGTGATGGCGCGTGCGGGCGCGGCGAAGCGCTGCGCGCTGGGAGAGCTCGGCGATGGTCACGCCCAGCACGACGAGCGCGGCGGACGCCAAGGTGATCCAGAGCCCCGTAGCGGGAGCGGCCGAGTGCACGACGGCCACGTACGCGGCGATCGACGCGAACCCGCACGCGAACGTGTACAGCGCAGCGCGCGCCGAGATCTCCGTGCCGAGCAGGCGCGCGCGCAACGCTGCCCGCGTCAAGAGCAGCATCGCGAGCAGAGTTCCCGCGCTGCCGAGCCTCGGCACGGACGGAAGGAAGCTCGAGACCCCGAGCTCCGTCGCGCCGAGAGCCGTGCCGACGCCGAGCGCAATCAAGATGCCGCGCGCCCGCGCTCGCTCCTCGGCTTGATCCGTTGCCAGAAGGTGACGGAGCAAGAGCGCGGCCGACGCCAACGCCACCGCGACGGCGAACACGAGCAGCCCTTCGCCCCAGCGCGGGTGCGCCGCGAGCAAGACCAACGTCCCGGCCGCCACGAACACGACCACGACGACCCATGACAGGCGCCGGCGCTTGCCGACGAACTCGACCACCACCGAGAGCACCAGGGCGGGAGTAAGGCTGGCGAACGCGTGATCGACTCGATGCCAAACGCCGTACGCCGAGAGCCGCCCGGCCGCAGCGGCGAAGTTCCATGCGGCAAGGTCCAGAAACAAGAGTGAAAGGACCGGCGCGATCGGACTTTTGCCCCGCCGGCGCCAGACGAGCAGCGCAAACCCGACGTGGCACGCGGCGGCGACGAAGCCGAGCACACTCTGAAGGTCGTGAGAATCGAGAGTCACCGGCGCCCGCGTGTTATGCTCCGCGCCGCCATTGTACGCGACAGGGCTCGCTTCTCGAGCACTATGGGAAGCGAGCTGCCAAGAAGGAGCCTCGCAGCATGCACCGCCCGGCCGAAACCCGCTACGAAACCATGCAATACCGCCGTGCAGGCAAG
>DASWGX010000258.1:0-9348 GCA_036393455.1 Polyangiaceae bacterium | reverse complement strand
GGATTCGTCGGCAAAGACGAACCGGACCAGGACCACGTCACCTGGGGAGAAGGTCGTCGTAGACGGCATCGGCCTCGTTGTCCCAGAGCTCGGCGAGTACCGGATCATCCGTCGCGCTCAGAGCCGCGGCAGTGTCTTCCTCGACGAGTCGGTCGAGGGCGTGCCGTACGTACTCCTGCAGGGTCAGGTGCCGTCGAGCCGCGAGCAGGCGTGCTCGACGCCTCAGTTCCGCAGGGAGGTCGATCGCGATCCGGGAGCGACGATCGCCAGGCTGGCCGGCTCCGGACTGCGCCATGGGGGCATGGTGCCATGGATCCAGAGCAGGTAGACCTCCGATGTGAAAGGGGGCCCTGCGACGACGCTATGCTCGCCACGCATCGTGCGGACAACCGTGGAGTCCGCCGCGCGCGTAGCGCGCCGTGAAAGCTCGCCGCTGCTAGACCATCGGTAATCGCCGGGCTCCGAAAGCGGCTCGCTCGTGACCTTCCGGCATCACTTCGCTCGAACGCGGGAGACCGGCGGCGGCGCTCGCGAGGGGAGCGGCGTCCCAGTCGTCGAAGTCCTCAGGCAAAGGGCCCGGCAAGGTGGGTTGTCGCGTGCGCTCGAGGAGCTGAAAGTCGTGGCGCGCCGTCAGCGCGAGGGGGAGGCCGCGCTCGGGCCCGCGCTCTTTGAACCAGCGGCGCGTGGCCTCGACGTTCTGGATCAAGACGTAGTGCTGTGGGTCGGTGCGCGCCGCGGTCATGAAGTGGTCTTGCATTTTCTGGACGTCGCCGCGACGCCAGGCGATGCACGCGAGGTAGTTGTAAACGAGGCCCGGAGCGGGGTAGCCGAGCTCGAGCGCGCGCCGCGCGTGCAGTTCGGCCGCGTCGAGGTCGTCCGCGCGAAAGTGGGCGCCCGCGAGATCCAGGTGGGCGGCGTGGTGATCACCGAGGCGCGAGAGCGTGGCGCGAGCGGCTTCGACGTCTTCGACGTAGTCGTCGCGAATGCCGTTGTGATCGAGAAACCAGGCGTTCATCAGGGCGGTGTCCTCGGCGGAGGCGTCGAACGGCACCTTGAGCTCCTGGAAGTCTCCGGTGAAATAGGTTTCGGGGCTCACGACGCCGGCTCGCACGGCGTCCGTGTAGTCGGCCGTTCCGGGGAAGATCGACAGGCAAGAGAAGATGTATTGATGCGGGCGGGCTCGCTCGAGGAAGGTGAGCGTTTCTCGAAATGTTTCGGCCGTCTCGCCGCGGTTGCCGAGCATCATGTAGTACCGCGCGTGAATTCCGTAGCGCTTCGCCGCCTCGGTCGAGGCGATGATTTCGTCCACGCTGATTTTCTTGTTGATGGCGTCGAGGATGCGCTGCGAGCCCGATTCCACGCCCAGGCTGAGGCGCTGGCAGCCGGCAAGGCGCATCTCTCGCAGGAGCTCTTCGCTGAGGACGTCGACGCGCGTGTCGCAGCTCCAGAGGAAATTGAGGCCGCGCTCGCGAATGCCGCGGCAGAGCGCGAGCACGCGCTTCTTGTTGGCGGTGAAGGTGTCGTCCTTGATCTGAAGCATCTTCACGGGCAGGCGCTCGAGCGCGTGCTCGAGCGCGTCGAGCACGTAGCTCACCGACTGGCCGCGAAACCCGCGCCCCCACGTGGTTTCCGCGCCGCAAAAGGTGCACGCCCAGGGGCAGCCCCGCGAGGTCATGACGATGTGCGTGTCGAAGTGACGATGCGGGCATTCGAGCCGATCGAGCTCGGCGATGGCGGGGCGGCTCGCGCCGCGCGCGACGCCGGACTCGGTGCGGTACACCGTGCCCGCGATTCCAGCGGTATCGCGCCCGCGCTCGAGGCGTTCGACGAGCTCGAGGAAGCTTTCGTCGCTTTCGCCCAGGCAGACGGTGTCGATCTCCGGATGGTGCAAGAGCATCGGCTCTGCCAGCGGCGTCGCGTGCGGCCCGCCGATGACGATGTGCGCGCCGGGGTGGTGCTGCCGGATGAGAGCAGCCGTCAACGCTACGCCGCGGCGGTTGGCCGTCCAGCACGACATGCCGAAGACGTCGGCGTCGAGCGCGGCGATCACTTCCTCGACACGCCGCCACGCGAACGACGACAGGTTGAACACCTTGACGCGATGGCCCGCGCGGATCGCCTCCGCCCCCAGGGAAAACAGGCCGTAGGGCGTCTGATAAAAGTCGGAGTCGAGGTCCCCGGGGCGAAAGTCCGCGGGGGGGCCGTGAACCGGGTCCGCAGGTGTGCCGGGCTCGGAGATTTTCCACGGCGGCGGGTAGAGCAGCGCAATGCGCATGCGAGCGAGCATCCTAACGCATTTTGCGCGGGGAGCTACGCTGGTATGTAGGGCATCGATGCTGCGGATCCGGGCGCGCGCCAAAACCTCGCTTTTCGAGCGCGGGCTTTCGGTTGCTTCGTTCTCGGCCGTCTCGTTCTTTTGGGTGGCGCTCTCCGCTGGCGCGCTTTGCGCGTGTTCGCGCGAGCCGAAGGCGAGGTCGGCGGCAGGAGCGCCTGTTTCAGACGGGCCCGGAGTCGCGTCGGCGGACTCGGGCGCCGAGGCCAGCGTCGCGTCCGGAGCTTCGTTGACCGGGGACACCGCCGCAGTCGTTCCCGAGGCGGGCGCGACCGCGGTGACGCCGGAGCCGCGCGCCGACTTTCCGCCCGCGCCGCTCGCCCCGCCGTACGAAAAGTCGGCGCACGAGGGCGACGGACAGTGGCGTGCTCTCGGCGACCGAGCGCGCGGCGAGCCGGCCGCGCTCGAGCCCGCGGCGGCGTACGCTACGGTGATTCATCCCCATCCGGTGAGCCGCTTTCTGGCGCTCCACCTGGCCGCCGTCGACCTGACGGCGTTCGACGTTCACCTCATGCCCGGAACCGACGACGTGCCGGACACGCGGCGCGCGCAGGGTTTGGATCCCAAGGCGCGGCGCGCGATCGGTCTCGTCGATGTCACGCATCGCGACCGCGCCGCCGTCGTGTTCAACGGTGGCTTTCAACTGAACCACGGCCGCTGGGGTTTCGCGCTCGGTGATTGGGTGCTCATGCCGCCCCGCGCGGAAGGCTGCACCGTCGCCTCCCTCGACGACGGTTCGCTGCTCATCGGCAGCTGGGAAAAGCTGCAAGGTGAGCGCGCGCGGATGCGCTTCTTCCGCCAGACGCCGCCCTGCCTGGTCGAGGACGGCGTGCTGCATCCCGACCTCGTCGCGCGGCGCGAGCGCCGCTGGGGCGGCTACGACCCGAAGCGCAAGACGCGCAGGCGCTCCGCGCTCGGCATCGATCGGACGGGAACGATTCTGTTCTACGGCGTCGGCATCGAACTCGAGCCGAGCCAGCTCGCCGAGGCGATGCGCCTGGTCGGAGCGCGCTCCGCGGCCGAGCTCGATATCAACTTCAACTGGACGCGCTTCTTGCTGGTCGGCAAGAAAAACGATCCGCCCGAGCCGAGAATCACCTCCTCGCTGCTCGAGGACATGAACTACGGCACTCGCGAGTATCTGGAGCGGCCGTCCGCGCGCGACTTCTTCTACCTGGTCGTCAAGCCGCGACGTTAGCCGCCCAGCAAGCGATCGCGCACGCGGTCGAGAGTTCCAGCCTCTACGCCGCACTGCGCGAGGTATGCTTCCGAGCCTCCGAAGCGGTCGTCGAGCGTGGCGAGAGCGCTCAACAGGTTTTCCGCCGGAGTCCGGTTTTCTCCGCTGAGCCGCGCTCGCAGCTCGTCGTCGTCGACGGTGGCGAGCACGCGATCGTACAGCGGTTGCAAGCACTCGGCGCTCAGCGCGTAGTCGTCCGCGGACGTCTGTCGAGACACGCCGCTCACGTCCAACAAGAGGCCGCAAATCAGACCGGTCCGGTCGCGGCCGGCCAGACACTGCACCAGCGTCGTTCCGCGGTCGGCGTCGGCGAGGGCGCCGAAAATACGGCCCACGTTGGCGGCAAAACGCTCGAGCATGGCGGCGTAGAGGGCGCGCGTCGTCGCCGCCCGCTCGAGCACCACCATGGCGCGGCGGTCTTTTTCGTCCAGAAACGGGGCATTCTCGTACCGAATGCCGTGCGTCTTCGCGTGGTGCCGAATCCGCGCGGCCGCGCCGCTTTCTCGAAGCTCGCCGGGGTGGCGGAGATCGACGATGGTGCGGACGCCGTGAGCCGCGAGCGATTCCCAGCCCGGCGGGCTCAGCTTGCTGACGTCGTCCGCCCGAACGAATGCCTTGGTCGCGGTCGTCTTCCCGTCGCCGATGGGTAGCCCGCCCAGCTCGCGCACGTTGTAGCAGCCTTCCCAGACCAAGCGGCGCTTGCCGAGCTCCGCGCGCGTCACGGCGGGCTCTCCGCCGTCGGGCCACCGGCTGGTGCCGGGTCGTCTTTCGCCGTTCGCGCGTCGAGGAACATGGCTATTCAGACTCGAATCTAGCGCCGGGCGCGGGCGGACGGGAAGGGGCAATCTTCGTCGCTCGTTCCGCCGAGATTTTCAGCTGGTTTTCCGGCCTGCTTTCCGGCTTGTTTTCCGGCCTGGCTTTCAGCTTGGCTTTCCCTCGGTTGCCGGAGCTAGACTCGGCGCGATGGCAACGAACGAAACGAGAAGGAAGAACGCCGAGCACGCATCGTCTCGGTCGCGAGGCAGCCGGGCCGCACGAGTCAGGCATGGGTCGCAAAGGACCGCTTCGAGGGGGCCCGAAAGCCGTCATGACTCCTCGAAGAAACGTGTCTCTCGGAGCAGCGTTCCGGCGGTGGCGGCGCAGCGGGACGAAGACACGTCCCGCGACGACACGACGAAGCTCGCGCTCGGCATCGCCGTCCTCGGCGCCGCGCTGTTCTTCTGGGTCGGCTCGGAGGGTGGCTCGCATGCTGGCGACGAGGCTTCACGACCTCACACACACACACACGGTGCCGATCGGGCTGCGCCGGAACACGCCGCCGCTCCGGAGTCAGCGAGCGAAGAGTCGGATTCCGTGGTGCAAGCGGACGAAGCGGCGCCCGCCGAAGAGGCCGCGATAAGACCCGAGTTTTTGGCGGAGGAGCAGGCAGTCGAGCAAGCCCTTGCCCTCGAGATCGACGAACCGGCGGAGCCGCCGCCTCCCGAGGTCGAAGCCGCGCCCGTCCGTGACGCTCCCGCCAAGAAACCCGTGGAAACCGCCAAGCCGCCAGCGTTGAAGCTGCCGAAGGCGGCTCCCGTGCCACCCCCGTCCGTGCCGCCCCCGTCCGTGCCGCCCCCGTCCGTACAGGAGTCGAGCGACAACCCGTATTGACTACTCGGAGCGCCCGCGCTCTTTCGCCTCCCTGGGGTGGGTTCGCTGTATCGACCTTGCGAGCTCTTGGGTGAACTTCACCGCGGTGGGAACTACTCGCTCATCCTGCAGGCAGTGCTCTCTCCTCTTCCTGAGCCTGTCTTGCTCAGCGGTTGAGCTTGACTCGCACTGCCTGGACGAACGCCAAGAGGTCGTCGACGTGATTTTCGAGGACGTCTTTGACGATGGCGAGATCAACGCTCGCGTAACCGTGCACGAGCACGTTGCGGAAGCCGACGGCGGCGCGAAGCGCGCGCGCCACTCGTTCGTCGATGAGCCCCTCGCGCCCGAGAATCTCGAAGAGCTCTTGGTTCGTGCGCGGTTCACCGAGTCTCTCGTCCGAGACGATGTGGGAGGCGACGTCGAGTGCCGCCTGGACGGCGATCTGCAACGTGTGCTCCACGAATCGCCGTTCCCGCAGATCGACCTCCAGGCGGCTCGAGTCCGAGAGACTGCGAAGCTCGCGCACGTAGGTTTCGATCAGGGCGAGCTTTTTCGCGACGAGATCCGGATCGGTCAAGGCGACGCCCCTTGGCGACGGTAGCGCCGGAGCGTGGGCAAGAGATCGAAGTATTCGTTGCGCGCTCGGACTTCGAACGCGATCCGGGCTGAACGATCGGTTTCCACGAGCAGCCGGCCGTCGCGGAGCACGCGATGGATGAGATCCACGGGCGCCGAATTCAGAACAATGGCGTCGATCGGGCGACCGACGACGGAAGCGATCTCCGCCGCGAGCGCAAACGGCTGAGCTTCGAGGGAGGCCTGAGGCGGCTCCGCATACAGCAGAGCAAGGTCGATGTCGCTGTCGGGTCGAAGCTCGCCGCGAGCGGCGCTTCCGAACAGGTAGGCAGCCGTGAGCCCGCGGGCTCTGGCAGAAAGCTCGCGACCGAGCGCGGCCTCGAGAGTTTCGTCGGCCATGACGCGAGAGTAGCCCACGCATCCGCCGCGCGCACCACGGCCGCCGAAACGGCATGGAACGTTCCGCCGAGCGAGTCGAGATTGCCCGGCGCGTACGTGCGGACCCCGCAGGTGCCGCAGAACGTGAACGTCAGATGGGGTTCGAGCTCACCCGGCGGCGTCCAGCGGAACTCGCACACCGGTGTCGTGCCCGCTCGCGAGGGGGCACGCGCCCTGTAGCCTCGGCTATTGGGTCCGTACGCCGTTCGAGGCTAGACTACGCCCATGGCGGCGCTCGGAGGCATCAGGGAAATGGGTTTGGCGGCGTGCACAGTCCTGCTCTTTGCGTGCGCGAAGGACGTGGAGGCGCCGCCCCCCGGAGCGATCATCGCCGACGATGTCTCGCGTATCGAATGGTCCGGCTCGGAGCTTTACTATTCGGCGATTTCTCGGCGGACCGGGATCACGACGGTCCTTGACGTCTTTGCCGCGGGGGAGGACGAGCCGCTCTTCGAGCTCGACGAAAACGAAGTTTGGGTGGGCCTGCGCGATGGTGGGTTCATCGTGTCGCGGCGCGACGACACGAGCGGCACGAGCCAGCTCTTCGCCGGGCTCGCGGGGAACCTGGAAGCGCTGCCGGTGCCGCCGGTTCGCGCGGTTGCCTTGATGGATCGCGACTGGCTCTATTTCTTCGAGGAAGGAACGTTGATGAGAGCGCCCTGGGAGGGAGGCGATTCCGAGCTGGTGGCCACGGATGACGAGCTCCGCGGGGATCCGGAAACGGCGCACCAGGTGATGGATGCCGTGACGAGCGACGACGCCTTCGTCTACTACGCCGAAAACGTGCGCTACGTGCATCGCCTGAGCAAGAGCGACCACGAGATCACCCTGCTGCTCGATCTGGCTGATGTGCTGGATTTCGAGCGCTTGCCCCAGCCGTACGCGATCGCGAACGACGCGGATCACGTGTACCTGAGCCTCAACAATCAAAATGGCGCCGAGAGCGGCGCGATCGTGAAGATAGACAAGGCGACCGAAGCCGCGGAGGTCCTTGCGCTCGATGCGCACAACCCGCTCGCGCTCGCGCTCGACGACGATCACGTGTACTGGACTCGCAACGAGCGCAACCGCTTCGCGGAAGTGGGCCCGGGCGCTGTGGTGCGGATGAAGAAAGACGGATCGGCGCTGCGCGTCATCGCCGAGCGGCAAAACGGCCCGGTGTTGCTCGCGGTCACGCCCGAGCACGTGTATTGGCAGAACAACGCGACGCGCGAGCTCCGCCGCCTCGGGCTGCCAGAGTGAGCGGCCAAGGAGCGAGCGCTCGGCTCAGTTTACTTGACCGAGTGCCTCGAGAAACGGTTTGGCTCGGCGATCAACCCGGGGCCAGATCGTCTCGGCGGAGTTCGGCGCCGGCGTGTCATCGACGGCGAGGCTCGCCGGCGCGGGAGCTTGCCTCTCGTTCACGGTGACCTCCCGAACTGGCGCGTCACGAGGTAAGAGCTGCGAGTGCCTCGAAAATCCGCCGTCTGGTTCAACCTGCTTCGGCAGCGGCCTCTACACCTACCCCGCGGCGAACACGTGCAAGGCCTTCCCCCTCGTGCTCGGCCGTGGGCCATTCGCCGCAGTATCATAGCCCAGGATGTGGCCGGCCCGGCGACAGCGCGCCAGAAATCCCGGGGCAGGCTCGCGCTCGGCGGACACTGGAATTCGTGACGTGGAGAAGGTTGGCGCGGCGCCGGACTCTAAGGGACAGAAGTAGCAACGAACGCGGTCCGCACGCCCTGTGTGGCCGTGATCCGAACGAGGAAGGGAAACGTTTGTCATGAAACTAGGACGAATCACAGGCGGTATTTTTGCAGTGACGGCATTCGGCGGCGGGTTCGCCTGCTCGGGAGCGGGCGGCGAGTTCGACGAGCCGATCGGACGGATCTCGGAAGCGCTCATCGCGGATCCGATAGCGTTCTGTCAGCAGAGCGGTCTGAACGTCATCATCGGAACGCCGAACGACGACGTGATCAACGGTACGCCCGAGGGCGACTGCATCGTCGGCCTCGGCGGACAGGACACGATCAACGGCCTCGGCGGTAGCGACGTCATTTTCGGCGGGGACGGCAACGATGTCCTCGACGGTAGCGACGGGGACGACATGATCTTCGGCGGGTCCGGCCAGGACCGCCTGATCGGCGGCCTCGGCAGGGATCTCCTCTTTGGCGAGGGCGGCGACGACGTAGTCGAGGGTGGAGACGGCGAGGACGTCCTCTCCGGCGGCGACGACAGCTTCAGCGGCGGGACCGGATCGGGTCAGGACAGACTGATCGGCGGCGCCGGCAACGACATCCTGGTCGGGGCAGACGGCGACGACCTGCTCGACGGCGGCGACGGGGAGGATCGCTTGTTCGGCGGCCCCGGGCAGGACACGCTGCTGGGCGGCGCGGACAGGGACATCCTGGTCGCCGGCGAAGGCGACGATGTTCTCTTCGGCGACTCGGGCAACGACCTGCTCGAGGGCGACATGGGCAACGATCGCCTGTTCGGCGGCCCCGGCAACGACACGCTGAACGGCGGGACCGGCGACGACCAGCTTTTCAGCGAGGAGGGCGACGACACCTTGTTCGGCCTTCCCGGCCACGACATTCTGGACGGCGGCCCGGGCAACGACTCCTTGTTCGGCAACGACGGAGACGACACGCTCCGCGGCAGTGACGGCGATGACGAGCTCTTCGACTGCCTGGGCCGCAATCGATTCGAGGGTGGTGCCGGCACGGACGAGTGCACGGTCAATCCAGCGCAAGACACCTTCACGTCTTGCGAGACGACGCCGATCTGTTCGTAGACGGCGGCGCAGATGCGGCCGCGCCGGGCGCGTCGCTCGGCCACGCCCAAGCCGGCGTAGCCGGAACCAAAAAAGGAAGTTTCGGCACCGGGCTGTCAGGTATCAGGTATCAGGCGTCAGCCGGACTCGGCGTTCAGCGACTTCCTTGCTTCAGGTTTCCGCAGGCGAGAGAGCTGACACCGCAGCAACAGCGCGTGCCACCAGGCCAACGGCAAACGCCACGCTCGCTCGGTAGTCGGGCCGGAGCGAATCGAGAAAGCGGTTTCAAATCGATCGCATAGGTGGCGCTGGGAGCATATTCGGCAAGGGGGCACGAATTCGCAAACGGGGGCGACGAGGGTCGGCTCGGTGTCGGGGACT
>DASWGX010000257.1:0-2265 GCA_036393455.1 Polyangiaceae bacterium | reverse complement strand
AGTCCCCGACACCGAGCCGACCCTCGTCGCCCCCGTTTGCGAATTCGTGCCCCCTTGCCGAATATGCTCCCAGCGCCTCCTATGCGATCGATTTGAAACCGCTTTCTCGATTCGCTCCGGCCCGACTACCGAGCGAGCGTGGCTGCGGCCGCACCGTCGATCGGTGGGAGGGGCCGCGCGAACGCGCGGCCCGGGTTGGAGGGTTGGGGTCACGGGCTGGAGGCCGTGGGTAGCGGGCTGAAGGCCGTGGGTAGCGGGGCCGCGCTGGGCGCGGGGGGCTTAGGGTTGCGGGAAGCGGGGCTATGGGGTGGGAGTGCGGCTTTCCCAACCTCCCTTCTCCCGCGGCCTTTCTCCTCCGTCCTCGATCCCCTCCGCGCCTACGCGCGGACCCATCCTCCCACCGAGACTGGCGCATCCCGCGACGCCAAGGCACCGACGCCTCCAAATGGTATCGTCGCTCGCGCCATGGACTCTCGAACTCTGCGCCGTCGCGCCGCCGCCTGCGTGGCCGCCCTCGCCCTCGCCGGCTCGAGCGGTTGCCCCGCCAAGCGCGACACACGGAGCCTCGGCGCGTGCAAGAAACTCTACGAGCAGTGTTCGCTCCGCGGCGGCGCCCTCGGCGTCTGCAATTCGGCTGCGTGCCCGGAAGGCCAGGCCCCGCCGTGCTTTCAGTGCGTGTCGCAGCACTAGGGTAAACCGCCTGGAGCGCCGTCAGTCGACGAGCAGCCGACGGCTCAGCGTGCCACGACGTCCACGCCGTCCGCAACGCGATCGCTCGGATGCACGACGACGCGCTCGCCGGCGGCCAAGCCGCCGAGGATCTGCGCCTCGCGACCGTTACGGCGGCCCACGTCCAACGTCCTCTGCTCCGCCGCGCCGTCCTGCACCACGAATGCGGCCCAGGCGCGCTCGCGCCGAAACAGTGCATTTTCGGGCACCTTCAAGGCTTTCGCCAAACGGTAGATTTCGATCTGCGCTTCCACGCGGTACCCGTCGCCCAGGCGCGACCATTTCTCGTAGGGCTCGTCGAGATCGACGACCACGTTGACGCGCTGTTCCTCGACGCCCAGGGCCGAGAGACGCGTGAACGCGGACGGTTCGACCAGGCGAACGACGGCGTCGAGCGGCTTGCCGCCCCACTCTCGCACGCTCACGCGGGAACCGGGTTCGACGTTCACCGCGTCGCTGGTCAGAACGTCGACGACGATCTCGAGCGCCCGCGGATCTCCGACCTCGAACAGCGGCGCGCCGGCTTGGATGACGCCCTCGCTTTCCTGAATCACGCGGAGCACGCGGCCGTCGATCGGGCTCGGAACGGCAAACTGTTCGTCCGCGGTGGCGTCGCTCTTGACGTGCCCGAGCGCCGCCTTCGCCATCTCGAGCTCGTAGCGCGCCACGCGCGCGCCGAATTTCGCCGAGGTGAGCTCGGCCCGGCGCGACCGCTCATCGAGCAAGGCTTGCTCGAGCGCCTGCTGGCTCGTGACGTTCTGCGCCGCGAGCTTGCGCTGGCGCTCCGCCTCCTTCTTGGCAAACTCCGCGGCCGCCGTCGCGCGTTCGATCTGCGAGTCGGCCTGCCGGATCGCCGCCGAAGAAGCCGCGATGCGCGCCTGGGCCTGGGCGCGCGAGCGTTCGTCGAGCAACGGCGCGCGCAGCGGCACGATGTAGGTGATCACCTTGCCGGCCTCGACCGCGTCGCCGGGGCGGAGCTCGATGCGCGCCAGATTGCCGGTGAGCGGCGCCGAGACGACGTAGCGATCCTTGACGCGCGTTCGCCCGTCCTCTTCGACCGTGACGACCAGCGGGCCTTCGCCGGCCGTCGCGGTCTCGACCGGCACTGGTTTGGGGAGCCACGCGACTACGATGAGCAGAACCACGGCGATCACCACGCCGATGGCGAGCGCGCGGCGAACGAGCTTTGCCCACGACCGGCGCGTCTTCTTGTCGGGCTTGATTCGATGCTGGTCCGTCACGGTCACTCCCTCGTCTTGAGCACGCCCACCAGGTCGATCCGGTGAACCTTGCGCCGCAAGAGTAAGGCGCTCACGAGGGCGGACGCCAACGTCACGGCGACGGCGAAAGCGTAGGTGCGCTCGGAAATGATCACCGGCAGCCGGTAAGTCTCGGGATCGACGTTGGACATCATCGCTCGCGTCATGAAGTAGCCGACGACGAGGCCGACGGGAACCGCAATCGCCACCTGGACGGCCTGCTCTCCGAACAGGATGGCGGCGATTTCTCGGCGCGTGAAGCCGAGCACGCGCAGGC
>DASWGX010000256.1:0-9280 GCA_036393455.1 Polyangiaceae bacterium | reverse complement strand
GGTGAAAAACGGCGGTGACGCGCGCGCCAAGCTCTTGGTCCGGCATCCGCGGCTCCAGGGCTATCGACTCCACGCGCCGCCGGCCGGAACCGAGGACAACGTCGGCCAGGGCAACGCGCTCGTCCCGGTCGAGATCCCAGCGGGCGGCAAGCGAGAGCTCGTGGTCGACGAACGGCTTGCCGTCCAGCGCCCGGCCGATTGGATGAGCCCGCTCGCCGACACGGCGGTCAAGGCTTTCCTGGTCGACGGTCGCTCCGATCGAGGCGTCGTGGAAGCGCTGCGCCGCGCGTGGGCCATCCGCGACGAGCTCATCGCCGCACGCGATGAAATCGCAAAGTTCACGGCCGAGCAGTCCGAGCTCGAGGAGTCGGCGCGCCAGACGCGCTTGAGCCTCCAGGCCATCGAGAAGAATCCGCGCGCGGCCGAGCTCCGCAACAAGCTCACCGAGCGACTCGGGAACGTGACCCGGCGGATGGACGAGCTCACCAAGCTCCTCGTCGAACGCCGGCTCAAGGAAAACGAGCTCGAAGTTCGTTTCCGCGACGCCATTGCCTCGATCCGCCTGCTCGCGACGCCTGCTCCGCGCCGGGCCGATTGACAGCCGCCGGGGCTTGGGTCAGATCAGCGACGAAGCGCGACGGCGCACGCACGACCGATGGAAGCCGAACAGATTCAAAGCTTGTTGAAAAGGGCCATGCCGGACGCACGCGTGGAGCTCAAGGATCTCACCGGCACGCGCGATCACTGGGAAGCCCTGGTCGTCTCCGCGGCGTTCGCCGGCAAATCACTGATAGAACAGCACCAGCTCGTCTATCGCGCGTTGGGCGAAGCGATGGCCGGACCCATCCATGCCTTGGCCCTGAAGACGTACACGCCGGAAGCCTATAGCAAGGCGATGGAGAAGAACCATGGATGATAGCTTGCGAAACCGCATTCACTCGCTCGTGAACGCCAATCGCGTCGTGCTCTTCATGAAGGGCAACAAAACGTTCCCGCAGTGCGGCTTCTCCGCGCAGGTGCTCGGTATTCTGAAGCAGGCGGGAGTCGACTTCGACGCGCACAACGTGCTCACCGACGCCGAGCTTCGTCAGGGCATCAAAGAATTTTCGGAGTGGCCGACGATCCCGCAGCTTTACGTCGAAGGCAAGTTCATCGGCGGCTGCGACATCGTCACCGAGCTCTACCAGCGCGGGGAGCTCGACGGGCTTTTGAAGGGCGCGGCCTGACTTTCTTCGTGCGCGCGGCGCGCGGCGCCGGCGTGGTTTTCGGAGTCGTGTCGCGTGCGGCGTCGGGGCCGGCGGCGCGGAACGTCTCGGCGGCCGCTTCGGCCAGGCGCTGAGCGCGCTCGGTTTCGCCGCGCATCTCGAACAAGAACCGGCTCGGGATCGTGGGACGGAGTTTGCCCCACTTGGTGCGGTTCCGGCAAAAGCTCAAGACGAGCGAGTCCTGCGCACGCGTCACTCCGACGTAACAGAGACGCCGTTCCTCGTCCACGCCGCGTCCTTCCTCGACGCTGCGCTTGTGCGGGAGCAGGCCTTCTTCGAGCCCAACCAAGTAGACGTGGGCAAACTCGAGGCCTTTGGCGCTGTGCAGCGTCATCAAGGTCACGGCGTGGGCCTGCCGCTTGTCCGTCTCGTCGCGGTTGTCCTCGCGGCCGGCGAGCGCCGTTTCCTCCAGGAAGCCGAGTAGCGACGCGCGCTCGGCGCGCGCTTCGTACTGCGCCGCGGCGTTGATCAGGTCTTCGAGAGCCTCGAAGCGCGCCTCGGCTTCCCCCGAGTTCTTGTAGACGCGCTCGAGCTCGCTCCGGTAGTCGATTTCCTGGATCAGGCGCTTCAGTGTCTCCGAAAGCGGCGCGGTTCCCAGCGCCGCCCGGTAGCGATTGACGAGGGACGTGAAGCTCCGAACGCGTTCGGCGACGTGGTCCGGTACGAGCCCGCCGGAAAGGGCGTCCGGCAGCGCCTGCCACAAGGGCTTTCCGCTCGCGATGGCGTGCCCGAGCAACGCCTCGATGCTGCTCGTTCCGATGCCGCGCGCGGGTGTGTTGATGACGCGAAGCAGCGATACCTCGTCGCTCGGGTTGACGAACACCTTGAGGTACGCGACCAAATCGCGGATTTCCTTGCGGTCGTAGAAGGACTGTCCGCCGATGAGCACGTACGGTACGCGCGCGCGCCGGAGCTCCATTTCGAATGGACGCGGTTGTTCGTTGGTCCGGAACAAGATCGCGATGCTGCTCGGCAGCACGCGTTCGGCGTTTTCGGGGTCGATGCGCGCGCGGATCTCGCGCACGACCGTTTCGGCCTCGCGCGCCTCGTCCTCGAAGCGAACGAAGCGCGCGTTCGGTCCGGGCCCGCGCGCGGAGCGAAGCACCTTGCCGTGGCGCGAGCGATTGTGGCAAATCAGGGTGTTGGCGAGGCCGAGAATCGCCTCGGTCGAACGGTAGTTGTCTTCGAGCCTGACCACCTTGGCTTCGGGCCAGTCGCGCTGGAAGTTCAGGATGTGCTCGACTTCCGCGCCGCGCCAGCCGTAGATGGACTGATCGTCGTCGCCGACCACGCAGAGATTGCGGTGCGCGTCGGCCAGCGCCTTGACGATGCCGTACTGAAGGCCGTTGGTGTCTTGGTATTCGTCGATCAAGACGTGGTCGAAACGCGACGCCTCCGCGAAGCGTACCTCGGCGTGGTGCGTGAAAAGCTGCCCGGTCAAGAGCAGCAGATCGTCGAAATCGACCGCGCCGCTGGCGCGCAACGCGGCCTGGTAGCGCGCGTACGCCATTGCGGCGAGCGAACGGCGGTCGTCGTCCGCCACTTCGAGCGCGCGCTCCGGAGCGAGTCCGAGGCCCTTCCAGGCGCCGATCTGCGCGATCAGATCGCCGGGACGGAGCTTTTCGTGACCGACGCGGATGTCGCGCAGGGCGCCGCGTGCCAGGGTCTCTTGATCGCCGCGGTCGTAGATGGAAAAGCCCGCCGGATAGCCGAGCCGCGTGATGTGCCGTCGCAGGATGCGGACGCACAGCGAGTGAAACGTGGAAATCTCGGGGGTCTTGGCGTTCCGCCGCCGCGGGCCGAGCAGCGCCGTCACGCGATCGCGCATTTCGCGTGCGGCCTTGTTCGTGAAGGTTACCGCGAGGATCCGGCTCGGGGCCGTGCCGGAACGGATCAGGGTGGCGATCCGAAAGGTGATGACGCGCGTTTTTCCGGTGCCCGCTCCCGCGAGTACGAGCAATGGTCCGCGCAGGGTCTGGACCGCGGTACGCTGCGCGGCGTTGAGCGGAGCTTTGCTCATGGCGTGCCGCTTACGGGCCTCCGCGGGTGGGGTCAAGCGCAACCTCACAGGGGCGTTTTGGCGATCGCGCGCCGGCGTTTTCGTGGCATGTCACCGGCGTGGTCAGTGACAAGCCCGCGTTCTCCGGGCGGACGCCGCGACGTCGGTGGCTCCGTGCCCTGGCGGCGGTCTCACTCGTCCTCGGCGCCTGCAGGGAGCAAAAAGCCGACACGATGCCGGTGAGCGAAGCCGGGATCGCGCGCGGAGATCGCGTGCTCGTCGAAGAAAGCGCGGCGCGCTTCGTCGAGGCGCGCGTGCTCAAGACGTCCAGCGCGGAGCTCAAGGTGCAGACGCTCGGCGACGCTAGGACGCTGACAATCACGCCGGCCGACGCCTACGCACTCGATACCGCGACGGTGGCGCCGGCACGCGGTCTCGCGGCGTGCCGGCTCGCGGAGGCAGAATGGTTGCCGTGTCGCGTCGAACGGGCAGGAGATGCGTTTGCGGTCGAGCTGCCGGACGGAACGCGTCGCAGCCTGCCCGTTCACGACATCCTTGCCGTCAGCGAGCTCACTCGGCTCAACATCGAGCGCCGCTTCGAAGAAGCGAGCGCGCGCTCCGAGTTCGAACGCGCGCTCGGCCGCGCGGGGCAGCCGCGAGCGCCCGCAAGCTGGCAGCCGGTCGGACGCGAGCGCGTCGTGGCGTGGCGCGAGGGCGGATGGTACGCGGCGACGGTTCACGAGCTCGAAGAAGGCGGGCAGATCCGCGTTCGCTTCCGGGCCGACGCTTCCGAAGCGGCGCTCGAGCGACAACGAGTGGTTCCCGAGCCTCCGCTTCCGGGCCCGCTCGAGCGCGGCCACTTCGCTCTGATGCGTCCGAGCTCCGCGGCGAGCGGCTGGGTTCCGGTCCGGGTCAGGGGCGTTGCGGAAGGCGCCGTGCGCGTCGTGGACGTCGACGGCGAAGCCTTCGAGCGCCGCCGGCAGGATCTCTTGCCGCTCGTTGCCGACCCCGAGTGACGTCACTTGCGCGGGGCGAGCATGCGCGTCGCGACCAGGCCGATCGTGTTGCCGGTGGCCGCGCGGAGCTCCGCGCGCGCGTGGATCGTCCCACGACCGAGGGCGCACGCCCGCGCGCTCGTGGCGTAGGTACCGCGTGAGAGGGCGAGCTCGGCGATCTCGCCCGCCTCCGATCCCTTCGGGTCCGTCGTGACCAGGCGGACCTCGGCGCCGCTCGCGTCCGGGCCGAGCGCGAGCGTCACGTCCACGCAGCGCCCGACCGGCACCAAGACGTCGATGCTCTCGAGACGCGACGGTTCGAGCTGGATCGCGCGGGGCGCGCCTACCTGGCTCGCGGTCTTGATCACCCCGTAGGCGACCATGCGGGCGAGCAAGCGCCCCGCCGCCAGCGGGTAGCGCCTGAGCAGCTCCGGCGTCGCGTCTTCCTTGCGTAGCTCGACGGCGACCGGCCCGGCACGCGTGAGCGCTTCGAGATCGAGCCGAGCCCGCTCGCCCTTGCCGCAGGCGAAAAGGACGCCCTTGCCGCCGCTCTTGGCGTGCCCGATGAGGGCGCCCTGCTCGTTCCAGAGCCAGGCGGAGATGCCACGCAACGGCGTGCCGCTGACGACGTCGAGCCGCGAGCAGCCCGCGCCGAGCGACAAGGGCACGCTGGTCTTGGCGCCGACCGGGGCGGCGCCCGTGAACAGCAAGCGCCCGCGATCGTAACCGGCGTGCTCGAGGCTGTCGGCGAGCGCGCGGCGCGCGTGCGCCAGATCGCCGAGCGGCATCAGCTCGGCGCGCGGCGCGTCCGGGTCGAGGTCGGCCTCGCTGCCCGGTACCGTGCGTGACAAGAGCAGCACGGCAAGTCCGCGCCCGGCGTGCGGCCGGACCTCGAACGTGAGATTGCCCGGATGGGGCGAACACACGACGAGGAACCGCTCTCTGCCGCTCGCGGACGCGCGCGCCACGATGCGCCCGTCGGTATCCATGGCCAGGAGCTCGAGGTGAGAAACCTCATCGGACGGGAAAACCAGTGCGTCCAGACACCGGTCCTGGTCGACGCTCGCGGTGACGTGAGTCGGTACGCGTGCGTCGAGTGGCAACGCGACGCGACGGACGTCCTGCCAACTGGCTCCGATCAGATGCCGATGCGCGGCGAGCCGCTCCTCGAGGCCCGGCCAGGCTTCCAGCCGCTGCCGCTCGCGAGCTTCGGAATTGTAGGCCTTGACCCGGTTCGCAACGCGTTTCGCCGCGGACGGCTCCACCTGCTGCGCGGAGACACTCACGATGCCCTGTCCCGCGGCGATGCGCGCCATCAAATAGAGGCGGCCCGGATGGGGCGGACAGACGACGAGTGCCGGCGTCTTGTCGGGGCCTTCGTCCGAGCCGAGCACGGCGCCGTCGTCGCCGTAGACGAACAGATCGATGTCGTCGACGGACGCCGCGGCGCGCGCGACGACGAGGACGCACTCCGTATCGGGCGCCGTCACCGTTCCGGCGACTCGATCTCCGGCCGCGCCGGCCCCGACCGAGACGAGCACGGGCGTCGAAGCTCCGGCCTTCTGAGCTTCCGCCGTCACGCGCGCGAGGCCGGGATAGGCCGCGAGCGCTTCGGACGCGACGGATAGCGATGCGGGCGATCGAGGAGACGGCGCGACGTCCGCCGGACGTTGACACGCGGCCAGCGCGAGCGCGCCCACGAGCCATCCGAGCGCTTT
The DNA here is from genome assembly GCA_036393455.1 of Polyangiaceae bacterium. GTDB lineage: Bacteria > Myxococcota_A > Polyangia > Polyangiales > Polyangiaceae > DASWGX01. Next base: position 3,303 of record DASWGX010000256.1, on the reverse strand, counting down.
CATTCGTTCACCGCTCCAATCGGCACTCGAGCGGCCTGCCACACGGCCAGCACCCACGCCAGCACGCTGCCGCGCCCTTCGATTTCGACGAGGGCGCGGTCGGCGTCGGTCGAGCAAAAGGCCACGGCCGTGCTTCCGGTGTCGGTATTCGCGTAATTCTGCGCTTGTTGCGAGCCGGCCTGCACGGCGATCGACAGGCCCTGCGCGCGGCCCTGCACCACGCCCACGGCCGCCACGTAGCAGGTGCCTGGCTCGACCTCGAGCGGCAGCTGAGTCACGCCCTGAACGCCGAGAGACGCGTAGACGGGGCGACCGGTGAGCTGGTCGAGATCGTACTCACGCAAGGCGTCCGAGAGGCGCCCGCGCGCTTCGGGTCCCCACGACGCGGGGACCGCGGCCGGCAGCTCCCAGCGAGCGTGCAGGACCGTGACCCGCGACTCGGGAACGGCGCCGCCGTAGCGCAGCCGGAGCCGACTCGGTTCTCCCGTGCAGAGCTTGAGTGTGGCGTCGGCGTTGTCGCCGCGGTCTTCGGATAGCACGGCTCCGTCGAGCGCGAGTAGCTCCGCGTCGATGTCAGCCGTCGCTTGTGACGGATCGGACGCGTCTTGGCCGAGGATGTCGAAACGATGGCACCCAGCTTCGAGCTCTACGACGTCGGAGGCCGTTCCTTCGGTGCTCGCCGCAAGCTCTGCGCGGCCGGTCGAGACGGCGCCTTGCCGGTGAACCTCGCGTTTGAGGGCCTCGACGCGCTCGGTCAGGGGCGCGGAACGCGCTCGCGGTGTCGATACGGGCGTGACCACGGCGGGCCCGGGGTTTCGTCGCGGGAGCACGCGACGCAGATCGGGCAGGGGCTTTTTCCACTTGCCGACCACGACCTCGACGACGCCGCGCGGCGAGCGCATCTGCAGCGCCAGGTGCGCGAGGATCGCCTTGCGCGGCCCGCACCGGACGATTTGCGCCGCGCCCGCGACGCTCGGCGTGGGCCACTGGCGTCCGAACCATTCGGGGCTTCGCGGGCCGGCCCAGAAGCGCAGCGTGAAGTGATTCCCTGGCGTGGCGAGCACCGCGACGCTGGTGCACCCGGGCTGTTTCGGGTCGACCCAAGCGGCGGGCAGAACGAGCGGCTCTAGCTCGCCCCGTTCGTGGAACCGGGGCTCGAGCCGCACGACATCTCCCTGCTTTCGCCAAGCCTCGAGCAGCGCGTCCGAATCGGAGGCGAGATTGGCGCCGAGCCTGGGGCTCGCCGCGATCGCGCAAAAGGCGAGCGCCAAGGCGACCGCCCTCACCGGGACCACCCCGGAAAGGATCAAGCGCTCACCGTCTCGAAGCGGGATTCCACGAAGCTCCGTGAAGCGGGATCCCAGACGAAGAGCTTGTGCGCGGTCACCTGCCCGGCGTCCACCGCCGTCACCAAGTAAGCAAGGTCATGGCTCGGCGCGGCACCGCCGCCCATGGTCATGCTGGCCGCGTCCTCGGTGCTGAAGTAAGCGCCGCTTTGCGAGACCGCGCTGCCGTCCCAGCGCGTGCAGTCCAAATGCGAGTGGAAGAAGACTTTCACCGGGCGACCCGCGTCGGCTCCTTCGCGAATTGCACGCTCGAACTTGAGGGCGTTGATCTTGAAGTACTCCCGACCGGTGCGCGGGTGCCCTTCGGGATCGACTTCATGGTATTTGTTGGCGAGGTTTTCGAGCTCCACTGCCCGATCCGCGAGCAGCGGGCGGTCCGCGGGGCCGTCGAGAAAACCGCAAGCTTCCTCGCCGCGGGCGTAGGCGGAAACCGCGGCGCGTTCCACCAGGGCGAGCGCGTTGCCATCGATGAGAAGGTTCCCCAGCGCCCAAACAGGCTTCACCATCGGTATTTCTTCTCCCATTTCATCGGCGCAAAGTAGCGATCGCCGCGATCGCAGGCAATCGTGACGACGCACCCGCCGCCCTGTTCCTTTTGCAGCCGCTCCGCGATTTTCACGGCAGCCGCCACGTTTGCGCCCGTCGAGTGACCGACGTGCAGGCCTTCCTCGGCCGCCAGTCGATCGGCCATGTCCCAGCCGTCGTCGGTGGAAATCGGCATGATCTCATCGACCACGCCGGAGTCGTAGATCTTGGGCACGATGCTCGAGGCCATGTGCTTCAGGCCTTCGAGCCCGTGCAACGCCTCGGCCGGCTCCGCCGCGACGCAATGAACGGGCCGCGAGTGCTCCCGCAGGCGCCGGGTCGTTCCCATGGCCGTGCCGCTCGTGCCCAGGCCGGTCACGAAATGCGTGATGCGGTCGCCCAGCGCGTCCAGGATTTCCGCTCCCGTTCCGAGATAGTGGGCGAGGGGGTTGTTCGGGTTCGAATACTGATCGGGGTAGAAGTACTTGTCGGGGTGTTCCGAGACCAGGCGCCGCACGGTTCGAATCGCTCCGTCCGAGCCCTCCATCGGATCGCTGAAGACGAGCCGAGTGCCGAACGCTTGGGTGATGTCCTTGCGCGCCTTGGTGACGTTCTTCGGCATCACGAGCTCGACGCGATAGCCGAGTGCGGCGCCGAGCAGAGAGTAGGCAACCCCCGTATTGCCGCTGGTCGCGTCGATGAGGATCTTGTCGTCGGTCAGCTCGCGCTTCTCGATCGCGTCGAGCATCATACGCAGCGCCGGGCGATCCTTGACCGACCCGCCGGGATTGCAGAACTCGAGCTTGACGTACACTTCGACCCCCGGGGCGCTCCGGCTCACGCGTTCGAGCCGCAAGAGCGGCGTGTTGCCGACTGCGTCGACGATCGACCCGAGCTTCTGCGAGCGAAAGGTGCGCACCCGAGACCCCGGCTCGCTCTCAGGCGCCGTCGAGCCCGAGCACGCGCCGGACCTCGCCGAGCGCGTACGAGGCTCCCGCGCCGAACTGCCGTGGCGCGTCGAAGCGATACGCCTGGGAGTGGGGGAAGGGCGGCGCCGGCGCAGCCGCCTCGACCAGGACGGCGCCGAACCCCGCGCGCACGAGATACTCTCGCGCGACGTCGCCGGCCGGCGTCGCCGTCACGCGGGCGCGCGCGGCACCGAGCAGCGCCTGGCCGCGCTCTCCGACCTCGGGCAGGCGCCGCTGCCGGCTGAACCGGGCACCGTCGTCGCTCATCGGCCGCCGGCAATCGCGGGAACGATGCTGATCTCGTCGCCGGCCTTGAGCGCCGTGTCGAGGCCGTCGAGGAAGCGGATGTCTTCGTCACCGACGTAGATGTTCACGAAGCGCCGTACGCCCTTCTCGTCCAGGAGTCGGTCGCGCATGCCGGGATGGTTCGATTCGAGCTGCTCGATGACTTCCTTGACGGTACC